>JBGSMY010000299.1:0-3718 GCA_041739975.1 Pirellulaceae bacterium | reverse complement strand
ATTTGTGCCGCCGCGGACCGGGGTGCAACATATCAATCGGCTGTTGCACGCGGTGTTCGATCGGCACGCTGCATCGGTGGAAAGCCGATATGATGAAGCGTTCCTGTATTTGCGTCATCATTGTCGCAAGCGATCGTTGGTGGTTTTGATCACCAATGTGATCGATGAAATCAATGCGCAACAAATTCAGGGTTACATGCGACGATCGACGGGGCGGCACTTGCCGCTTGCAGTATTGTTGCGTGATCGCGAGTTGTTTGGGCCACTGACGGCCCATATGGCGGAAACGTCATCTGCCATAACGCATGTCGCCGCGGAAGAGTCCACTACGGCTTCTGGCCAGTCGAAAGGTAGTGATGGTTCAGCGTGGGCTAAAAATAGAATTCGTGAAGAGTATTTTGTGGCGAGGGTAGCAGCGGAAATCGCCTTATGGCGCCATCAAGTGCTCAAGAATCTAATTCATCAGGGCGTATTGACAATTGACGAGTATCCCGAGGATCTCAGCGCCGCGATGATCAATGAATATTTGCAAATCAAAGCCCGCCATTTGCTGTAACGGTAGCCGCCGCTGTCCTCAGCGGCGGTTAATGTAGCCGCCGCTGTCCTCAGCGGCGGTGCATTTTAACTTGCGACTTTAGTTGCAATTATTTTGTCTTGGATTGTCAGCCTGAGGACAGGCTGACCTACCGTATCCGCCGCTGTCCTCAGCGTCGGTTAATGTAGCCGCCGCTGTCCTCAGCGTCGGTGCATCTTGGCTGGCTAGCCAGCATGCTTTGCTTCCTGCTAACATCGCAATGCGCTCAAACCAAACCAAACCAAACCAAACCAAATCAAACCAAATCAAACCAAATCAAACCAAATCAAACCAACATAAAATAATCTTTCACATGGCTGAAATTAAAAACAAACTCACTGGCCTTCATCATGACCTGTTCTTTTGGTTTACCCAGATCTTTCTTAAATCGCTTCACTTGAAACGTATTCAAGCTTATACCAAAGGTGTTCGATAGTTTTTGTACGGCATTTTTAAGATGGTCGAATGTCGGGCAATAGTGTCCGCTCATGGCAGAGATCCATTTCAGCTGGCCATTGCGAACCTCCCAGTCGCCAGCGCAGCGGATCAAGTCTCCACCGGTAAAACTGCTGTGATGAAAGCGGTGGACCTTTGCTGGATGAGTATACAGTTTGTCTTCTTTGCTCATGACCCAGATGGCAATTGCGTCTTTTCCCAATTGCGGCGTATCGGAATGTTTTCGTTTGTAGAATTCGCTGCTGGTCGTATCCAAAGGTGGGTCCATTCCCCATTTGGCCCAGTACAGCGTGCCTCCCTTTGCAATAACGTTGTATTTCTCGCGTTTTTCCGGGGTTAGGTATCGAACACCTTGCAGAAATCTCCGAAGAAACTCGGCCGTTTCAATATCGGATTTACTTCCCCAGATGGCAGCCAAATCCGTGGGCGTAAGGCGGGTTACGATTTCAGAAAATGTGAAGGGAGAGTTCTTTTCAAAGAAGTGTTTGCGATAGTACATGATCAATAGGCTCATCAGATGCGCGCTTTTGTGCCACTGCGTTTGCGCTTCGAGAACATAATCTCCATTGGCAAGGTTTTTCAGTTGGTTGCTCGACTGCGGATCCACGGTGCGGATGCGTTCGAGTTCCAAAAAGTTTTCGTACAACTTGAGATCATTTTCGACCCGCAATGGCCCAAAATCGTCGAGCAAGGCGACGTTCGTCCAATCGGTGATTTCGGATTCCAGCGATTGATTGAGTTGTTGATCCGATTGGGTTTGGCCCTGTGCTTGATTCCCCGAATCATTTGAGTAGGGGTCGTTTAGGCTGGGCAACATATTCGGCGGAGGTGCTTGGTTCAGCGCTGAAAGGCTCGCGATCGAATCGTAAAACGCGGTTGGTTTGGGCGCAGTGACCGGCAGGTGTGGATGTAATAACGCCGGCATTGAGCCATAAAAGCCTGTGTTGCCATTGCTTGAATGGGTGGTTGTCGTACCCACATTGGCATAAAAGCCGACATTGTTATTGGAGGACTGTTGATTTCCGTTGGCCGTACTCTGAAGGTTTGAAACACGCGGGGCGGGACGCGGCGGAGCGCCTATATTGTGGTTTCCCAGAGGATTGTGCAGCGAGACCTCCGACGACATGTGTCGCACTGTCATCGGTGGTTTGGAGCGTGACATCAACTGCTTGAAATGTTGCAATCCGGCTTGAATTTTGGCTAAATGTTTTCCCATTGAATTCTCCTTGGCTGTTGTGGTTGCCCTTCACAATGCCAAGCGAGAGTTTTAAATGATTTGCCTCACGGTAATCATTTGTTTTTGAGAAAGTTTTTTTGACATTCGCACTTTGTGAGCGGTTTGCCGGCCCAAAAGGAGGACCGGAGCCCCTGACTTGAGATTGCGGAAAAGTTGCAGTATTAGTCTACGGCGAATTGTCTAAGCCAAAACGTCGATAGGTTTCGGGCTGTCGAGTAGTCGATCGTAAACGCCGGCAAGTTTTTTTGCCATCGCTTCATCTGAAAAGTATTGGCGATGATGCATCCAAGCGGAATGACTTAAGTCAGACCATTTTTCCGGATGGCACAACAATCGGCTTAACTTCGCAGCAAGGTCTTGTGGATCATTCGGTTGGCAGATGTAACCATCTATTCCATCTCGCAGTGCCTCCGGAACGCCTTCAACTCGGCTAGCAATCACTGGCACACCTGCGGCCATCGCTTCCAGTACGACCATCGGCAGACCCTCGCCGTAGAGACTGGGAAGGACCAGGCCATGTAGCTGGGCCAGGCGCGATTTGATATCTCGTTCGAATCCTGTCCATTCGACTTGTTCGACAATTTTTAGCTCAACGACCATTCGTTTAAGGTCATCGCCATAGGTAGACGTTTCAAATGGACCAATACATTTCAATTGTACCGGCGTGCCTTGTTGTTTGAGCAAGCTCACCGCCTTCAACAAAACTTCCGTTCCCTTTCGCGGGCGAAACAAAGCAATTGTCCCCAAAGTCCACGGCCCGGATTTTGGCGGCAAGATTGACGTCTGCTCGTTTGCTGGAACACCGTTGTGGACGACGGCAAGACGTTCGGGAGGATGGCCCTGTTCGCGCATGTAACCTTGAAGGCTGTTGGAAACACAAATCATCTGGGCGACATTGCGTAAACAACGTCGTTCGATCCAACTGTTGATTCGGTTGCCCCATCCCCGGTTCGAATCTCGCCCCACAGGACTATGGACGTGATAGACCAACGGAATTTTGGTGGCAGCAGCAGCAAAACTGGCAATCATTAATGACCGTGGTGTATGAGCGTGTATGATGCGATAGCTATGATGGCGAATAAGGCGAACCAGTTCGCGATAACATGCCACGTCCCATTTGCCGCGCATGGAGATCGGATGAATTGCCGAGTTTTGGCAGCGTCGGTTTTGAGCAAACAAACCTTGTTTCAAACTGGCAAAATCAATTTGATAGCCGAATTCTGGCAAGCGACAGGCTAGTAGGTCCTGAACGCGTTCCGCACCGGAATAATGTTCGCCGTTAATCACATGCAGGACCGGCGTTTGCCGAACAGCAAGTGGTGCCCGAGAACGAGGCGCATATTGCTCTCCCGGTGGGGTTAGTTCAAAGGGGGCTTCGAGCAGTTTCGACTCGGTCATGGCCAGTCTCTCGGCAGTTCGCATTGCAAGGGTAACGATCATGCCGGTTGTAT
>JBGSMY010000259.1:0-5078 GCA_041739975.1 Pirellulaceae bacterium | reverse complement strand
GGCTACAATAACAGCGGCGGCTACAATAACAGCGGCGAGTTAATAATGACTTTTACGAATGATGGTGTGAAATGATTTGTCAACGTTATTCTATATTCCTGCGTTCATCGGTTGTACTAACTTTGACTGCTTTTTGCTCAGTGCTTTGCATCACTCAAAACCTAGGGCTGGCTCAATCGCAACAAAGCGACGCAGGTATCGCCACAAAGTTCCCTGGCGACAAAGACATTGAATCGGACCAACGCGTTGTCTTCACTGAAAACTTCGAGGATGACCTGGAGAAGATCGCAACACGCTGGGACACTGTACGCGATCCAGAAATTATGTCGATAACAAAGGACGTTCCTCCGGGCAGTTCTGGAAAGCAGTCCCTGTTGATGTCACAAGTTGCGGAACAAGGTACCGGCGGAGATCTTTATCGAGTGCTCGAAGGTGGCCACGATCGGCTCTTTACTCGAATGTATGTCCGCTTTGCGAATGACTGCGAGCCGCTCCATCATTTTGGCACCTGTGTCGGTGGCAACTTTCCCCCTACGAAGTGGCCTTCGGTCAAAGCGGGCCAACCGCCCGACGGGGCCAAGACTTTTTGGTTAGGAATCGAACCCTTCGGTAAAGCATGGCAATGGGATTACTACGCTTATTGGTGCGAAATGCGAGGAAGCCCTCCGCGCGGTCAAACTTGGGGCAACTCGTTTATGCACGATCCAAAACAGATTGTCCGGCGCGGTGAGTGGACTTGTATCGAGATCATGGTTCAGATGAATGATGTTGGTAAATCAAACGGCGAACTTGCCCTTTGGATCGACGGAAAACAAGTAAGCCATCTGGGTCCAGGATTCCCCAAGGGAAAGTGGGAGTTTGACAAGTTCAAACCAGGTGACGATGGCCAAGGCATCCGTTGGAATCACGAGAAGGGAGCACGCGAAATAATAAACACGACGCCAGGCGGCGATCCGTTCGAAGGTTTTCGCTTCCGAACCGATAATAATCTCAACATCAACTATATCTGGCTTTACACTTACATTACCAAAGGTACCCCCGGACATCACAATCGAGTCTGGTTCGATCATGTGGTCGTGGCAAAAGAATACATCGGTCCGATTCAGATCGGTACGCTGCCTACAAAATAGACGAATTGATACAACAAACAATCTCTCCCGCCAAAACAATTTGTCAGTTCAAATGAAGCACCAATTAGAGTTTCTTCGCATTCAACGTTGACTGGGATCAAATCGTCGACGGACGTTCCCGCGGCAAAATAGTAGGGCGATTGTCCTCGACCGCTTCCAACTCAGCGCTGGTGGTAATGCGGGTACCAGTTATAACGCCGTCGCCGACGCGAAATTTGCGGAATTAAATCTTTCGAGGTGGTTGAGTCGAGTACCGCAAATTCCGATCGGGCTTGCCGTTAAACGTTTGCGAGTGAAACGATTGCGAAGAAAACAACTGTGAGCAAAAGTTTTGAGCGGTTGAGCTTTGGCAAAGTCACGTCGAACACCATTAACCTTTAGCGAGCCGATGGCCCCCAATTGACAGCGGCTTTTTGAAGGCGGATTCGTATCGATTCGCAAGCGGGATCTGCAGCGCGATCGTGCTGTTCTAGTGGGTCCTCGCCCAAATGAAACAACTGCAATCGACTGCTCGTTGGATATTCAATCAGTTTCCAATCGCCTTCAATGACGGCCCGTTGAGCTTGCCGCATATACATTGCATGAATTCGCTCGTATTGCTGTTGTCGCTCGTTGCGTACAAGGGGCATGACGCTGCGAAAATCAATGGCGGTGGCGTCGGCTCCTGCCAGTTCTAAAGCCGTCGCCATCGCGTCCTGTAAATAAATCGGCGTGGTAATTGTCTGCCCTTTGGGAATTCCCGGACCAGCAATGATAAACGGAACTCGAAGCGAATGTTCATACATGTTTTGCTTTCCCATCAACCCATGACGGCCAACAGCCAATCCATGATCCGATGTAAAAATCACTACCGTTTCTTCGACTCTACCGCTCTTTTCTAAAGCCTCCAAAATCCGCCCGATTTGAACGTCCAAATGGCTCACCAAGGCATAATATTCTTGCCGGTGCAACCGCACAGCGGCTTCCGTGCGCGGAAATGGTGCCAGCACTTCGTCGCGAAGGCCTTGGCGATCGGCCGATCCCAATCCCATCGACTCATAGTCAGGATTGTTGGTTAAAAAATTCCGGGGAACAAGTATGGATTCGATTGGATAGCGGTTTACAAATTCTCGGGGCGATTGTCGGGGATCGTGAGGTGCGTTAAAAGCCAAATACATAAAGAACGGAGGCTCCCGCATTGCGGCTTCGCGGAGATAATCTTCGGCGTCATCCGCCAAGACTTCTGACCAGTGTTTACCGCCTTGCCAATATCCACCGAGCGCCGTGTCCGATGGACTCCACTGACCCGTGTGGTCATTCGCAGGCCGATGATAGGCTGCATCCACGGTTTCCGGCATGCCGGGGCGAACGTGCCGCACGTGATCAAACAACTGCTCGGCCGGTACGGGGAAATGCCATTTTCCCGTCATCCAAGTTTCAAATCCCGCGTCGCTCATCCGTTGTGGCCATAGTCGACGCGCCTGCTGCAATGACTGAAATTTATCTTGCTGCTGCAATTCGCTTTCCCACAAACTGCGGCCGGCAATCAACATGGCTCGACTGCATATGCAAATCGCTGGCGAATAGGACCCCATATTATAAGCTCGCGTGAAACTGACGCCACGTGATGCCAACTTATCGAGGTGCGGCGTCTGAATGACGCTTGAATCGTTGCCCCAGGTCCCCCAGGCAGCGATTGTATCGACTGCTTGATCGTCGGTAAGAATAAACAACACGTTGGGGCGTCGCGATTCTTTTGGCAGCTCTGTTTGCTGAGCCCACGTTAGGTCCAACATTAAAATGGCTTGGATCCAACTAACGAAGCCCAAAACCAACGCCTTGGCTTTCATCTGACACTCCAATGATCGTCAGGTGAATTAGGCACGCGGCAGCGAATCATCGAAATTCTCCGTTGAACTAAACTTGTCAACTCTTCGCTCAACTCAACGAACTTGTCCTGCGGCGCGAATCGCTTGCAATTGCGCCTTCATTTTTTCTACAAGGTCAGGTCGTTCAAAATATCGGTTTTTTTTCTGAGCAAGGTCGCTGCTTAAATGATAGATCTGCTCGGGCGTGTCTTCCAATTGATAGCCGTTAGCATCGTTGAACCAGACTGGCACTTGACTGACACCGCCGCTTTTGGCGGCAATTAACACCCAGTCGTCTTGCCGCAAGGCATACCCATTGGCATTTGTATTATGCACTAATTCCGAACGGGCACTGCGCCCAGAAGCCATGAATAGTTGCCGCTGATCGTAACTGTCTTCAGCATTGCCCAAAGGTATCTCAGCGCCGGCAATTCCTGCCAAAGTCGCATACAGATCAATCTGACTCAACAGTCCGTCGCTGACCCGGCCCTCAGGAACATGCCCTGGCCAACGAATAATCGTGGGAACACGATGTCCACCTTCCCACAAATCCCGTTTAAGCCCGCGGAAAGGTCCCATACTGCGATGTCCGTGATTTTTGATTCGAGCGTAAGCATACGTTTCCGGTCCATTGTCTGCCGTGAATATCACTAATGTATTGTCGGTGAAACCGTGTTCGACTAAGGCCGCCAGGATTTTTCCAACGGCAGCATCGGTTTGCATCACAAAGTCGCCATATCCGCCCGCCAATGATTTTTGTCGAAATTCGTCGACCGGCACAATTGGAGCATGCGGAGACGTAAATGGCAAATACAAAAAAAACGGATGGTCAGGCGATTGTTGTTCAATCCACTGAACGGCCTTGTCAGTGATCCGCGGCATCACGGCATAGAAATCCCAATTGGCCACGCTAGGTCCAGGTCGAGTTTCAAAACTACCTTCAGACGTTTGCTGTTTCGTATTTAAGGTCTCGGTCGGTGGCGCGATCAATCGGTCGTTTTCAAACCATGCATAAGGCGGAAAATTGGGTACATCGTCTCCAAAATAATAGTCAAAACCATGCGACAACGGGCCGCCAGCGATCGGCTGGCTCCAATCAAAAGCTTCGGGCGCATAACCTTGCTGGCCATTGGCTTTGATTTCCGGCTCGCGCTGTATCGAATTCCAATCCCAACCTAAATGCCATTTGCCAATGCAAGCCGTGCGGTAGCCACGCTCCCGCAATAATTCAGCCAACGTAATTCGATCGGCGTCCAATACCGGTTGGTCAAACGAGTTTACAATGCCATGAAATTTGCGCCAATGATAACGACCCATAAGCAGCGCATATCGACTAGGTGTGCAAATACCCGAGGAACTGTGCGCATCCGTGAATCGTGTTCCCTGCGCTGCCAATTGATCTAAGTGGGGTGTGGCAATTTTTGAATCCGGATTTTGACAGGCCAAATCGCCCCAACCCAAATCGTCAGCGTACAGGATCACAATATTTGGCGGCTTACTGACGGTTTGCGCGGACAACGCGAATGTTTGCAAGAGCCCGATCAGCGTCGCTTGTGCAATCAACAACAGAGTGTATTTCGAATACATGGGGAATTGCATGGTTTCCTGAGGTTTCACGTCGGCCTTATTCAGAGGATTCGCAAATACTAAGTTAGTGATGCTGGCTGAATCCTTCAAGTCACGAGCTTTGAAAAAACAGCTGTCGGCTTTAGTAACCGCCGCGGTAAAGTAGGTCGGCTACAGTAGGTCAGCCTGTCCTCAGGCTGACAATCGACGACTAATTTCTGGCAACCAAAACAAAGTGAGCTTTCTATTCCGCCGCTAAGGACAGCGGTAACGTAGGTCAGCCTGTCCTCAGGCTGACAATCGACGACTAATTTCTGGCAATTAAAACAAAGAGAGCTTTCTATTCCGCCGCTGAGGACAGCGGACGGCTACTGTAAGACAGCGGACGGCTACGGTAGGTCAGCCTGTCCTCAGGCTGACAATCGACGACTAATTACTGGCAACAAAAACAAAGAGAGCTTTCTATTCCGCCGCTGAGGACAGCGGACGGTTACTGTAACAGCGGACGGCTACGGATTGAGGTAGGGAAGCCGTG
>JBGSMY010000225.1:0-15637 GCA_041739975.1 Pirellulaceae bacterium | reverse complement strand
GCCGGTGGTGCACGAGGCGTTTGGGGTTATATTCGCGGCGGCATGGGCGGATTGGCAACCGCATTGGTCAAAACTTGCCAACAACGAGGAGTCGATTTGCTGCTCAACGCACCCGTTCAAGCAATAACGGAACAGCAAGGTTGTGCCACGGGGATTCGCTTGGTTGATGGTCGCGAATTTAAGGCCAAAGTTATTGCCTCGAGCATCGATCCAGAGTGGACATTTAAACGACTATTGCCCGCAAATTGTTTACCTCCGGAATTTATGGCGGCCGTCAATCGAATCGACTATTCGTCGGCATCTGCCAAACTCAATCTCGCCTTGTCCGAGCCACCGCGTTTTAATGTTCTCCCTCAATCCGGAATTGGTCCGCAGCATTGCGGCACGATGCACATTTGCGATTCGGTGGAGTGGATTGAAAAGGCATATGCTGACGCACTGCTGGGGACGCCCAGCGAGCGGCCAATTTTGGAAATGACGTTGCCAACAAGTGTGGATTCAACGATTGCGCCTCCAGGAAAACACTTGATGTCGATTTTCATACAGTATGCGCCTTACCGCCTCAAGCCTGGGTTGTCGTGGGACCAAGTCCGCGATTCGTTCGTCAAGAGTTGTTTGGACACCGTGGCTGAATATGCGCCAAATGTCCCAAATGCAATTGAACATTTGCAGTTTTTGTCGCCGGTCGATATCGAACAACGTTATGGATTGACTGGCGGCAATATTTTTCAGGGAGCGATGAATTTAAACCAATTGTTCTTGATGCGGCCCGTTTTGGGCTGGTCCGACCACCGTACGCCGTTATCTGGTCTGTATCTTTGCGGAGCGGCAAGTCACCCGGGCGGTGGTGTTATGGGAGCCTGTGGGCGAAACGCCGCCCGCGAAATTCTCCGCGATCGTTTGATATAATCGGCTCAATCGGCTACGTTATCAGTAACGTTTTCGACTATGAGGAACTTTGCCCCTGCGGTCCGTTCTGCGGTCGTTGTCGCCAAACAATTTAAAATTTTCACACGGATCCATCTCGATCTTTAGGAGTTCGACTAATGCAATTAACACGATTTAAAATGAGCGTACGTATGTTGGCCGTCGCTGCGGTGATGTTCTCCTGCACGGCCGTCTGGGCTCAGAAAAAAGACGATACCAAAAAAGTAGAAACTCAAGAAGAAAAGACTACTAAATTCTCGGTAGCCGAGGGCCGCCTCCAATTCCTAGCACCTGCCGTTTGGGAACAAGTCGATCCGGCTTACAACATGATCGAAGCTGAGTTTAAGATCGGCAAAGTCGAAGGTGATAAAAACGACGGTCGGATGACCGTTATGGGTTCCGGTGGGAGTGTTGAAGAAAATCTCAATCGTTGGTATGCCCAATTTATTCAACCTGATGGCAGCGAATCGTCGGAAAAAGCAAAAGTCGAAGAAATGGAAGTCAACGGCCTGAAAGTGCACTATTTGGATATTGACGGCACCTATATGGACGGCAGTCCGTTTGGCGCCAAAACGGAACGCCCTGAATACCGAATGTTGGCGGCCATTTTTGTGACCCAAGATAGCGGCAATTATTTTCTTAAATTTTATGGCCCCAAAGCCACCGTCGCCGCCAATGTCGATCGATTCAAAGCAATGGTAAAAAGCGGTAAGTTAATGGACTAAAGTTGTGCCGACCGCGTGACTTTCTATTCGGCTCTGCTTTATTAATTTTGAAATCGAAATGCGAGTGCATGTATCCGTTACATGGTTTAACGCCGTTACGATACACAGCTCGACTTCATTCAGCGAGACTTTATTCAGCGCGATTATATTTGGCAGGTCGGCAATTCCACTCGGTAAATAAAAAAAGTGGTTTGGGCAAAAACACCCAAACCACTTTTAACCGGGATTCCATGACGAGTCTCAGTTGAGAGACTTATCAAGATTATTCCGCAACTCAGGATGGGTTGCGAGAAATGAGATGTGTTGGTTATCGGAGACGAGCGAAGATAAACTCTTGCAACTTTGCCAGAGTCCGATTCGGACACCTGTATGCAATGAAGCAGCTTTTACTGCCCTCCGCCTGTCGGACCGGGAAGTTGTTGGTTTGCGGGTGGAACGACAAATCCGTTGTTGAAATCGGCGCTGCCAGGGTAGGGATATCCACCTTGGCTTCCAGGTATGATTCCCGGTTGATTTTGAATGCCCGAACCTAATACAGCTGGCGACATTTGATACGGATCGTTCACACCGCCGGTTGGACAATTGCCGCTGGCACAATCTTGAGCACTGTTACCTCGCCAGTTGAACAAGCGATTACTCGGTGGTGTGCAAGTGCTGCATGCTCCCCCACGAAAAAACCGGCCGATGGGGCCGTTTGCACACCCGGTTGTGCTCATTACGATTGCCACGACCAACAACAACGCCAAGATCCGTTTCATTTGAATTCTCCTTATATCCATTGCATCCGCTACTCGGCCCATGTACGCCTCGCGGGATTGTGCCGTTGAAACGTACACCCGAATAAACAAAGGTCAAATTTCGGTGTGGTTTTTTGTCAACATTTTTTGGAAAGGGGCCTCGATTTCCGATTAATTGTTGTAAAGCGTCAATGACATTAGGCTTTGCGCATGCACGGACAAAAAGATCGTTGGACAAAATCCCCTTTGCGAGCTAACTGCGGATCCGCTGGGTTGCACATCAGCCAGATTTCCCAAATACAAAATAAGCGAGGATCGACTATTCTTATGAAGTTTCGCGGGATACTGCCGCTGCTGGTCGCGTTGCTCTTAACAGGCGGCTGGATATCATCCCTGGCTGGGCAAACCCGCGCGCGGTTGCCAAGAACGATTCCCTCGCCCGTGTCGGCGGTTCAATTGGACGATGCTTGGCAATCCGTATTTTCGGCAACCGATGGCGTTTGTTCACTGCGGCCTGGCGATGAAATGTGGCTGGTTAGTACCCGCGCAATATGTGATTCCAGTGAATGTATCGATTTCAATAGTTTGCAAGTCGCTAAATTTAGGGATTGCCAATGGAATGAATCCACTTTTTCTGATCTATCCGATAGTTGCCAAAATAACCTCGAATTGCAAAGCATGATCTATGTGCACGGCAATTTTACTGATTTGGGATGGTCGCTCCGGCGAGGCTGCCAAGTCTACGACAATATCTTCGGAATGTCCTCAACAATATCAGCCTGCGATGACGGCTGCGAAATTGCTCCACTTCGATTTATCATTTGGTCCTGGAGTTCGGAACGCGAAGTATTACCTCCTCGAGATTTTCAGGTCAAAGTCGATCGGGCATGGTGTGAGGGAATTCGACTGAATCGAACGATGGCCGATTTGACACTTAATCGACCAATCGTATTGGGGTACAGTTTGGGCGTTCAAGCGATTTTGGCGGCCCTCATTCAAGAACCGGCCGCGGCTGATCAGTCCGCGTGGCGAGTTGCCTTTATTGCCCCCGTAGTTCACGATTGTTTTCCCCATAATTTCCATAACCCCGCCGCGACGGATTCACCTTGGCAGCAGCGTCTGGAACAAACCGTGCTATTTACCAACTATCGTGATCGCGCGCTCAAAACCTCCAATCGATACTTTCGCCTCAAGAATCATCGTCCGGCATTTAATCAATACGACTTGGTCCATGCCTTGGCGTGCCAGAATACTCCTTTGCGACATTGTGAGTTGAGCGGCGAGACCAATGCCAAACACGCAATCGTCCAATACACAAAACTACCGACCGTGGTAAGTGAAATACAACTGTTGATCAACTCGCCATCTCCACAAGTTATCGATTAAACTTCGTTAGAAATTGCCGATAAAAAACTTGTTGAATTAGGCCTGAGCAAATAAAGAATCAATGCGAAAAGTTCAGGTCTTGGCAATTTCTACCAGCCGACGTAAATCGCCATTGCGCTTCGTGAAACCGATTTGGTCCAAATACTCCAAGATTGGTATCACATACTTGCGACTAGAATTCAACAACACACGAATATCACTGGCTGTAATCTCAGCCTGAGCTTTAAAAGCCTGACGCAGCTGTTGCTTAACCCATGTTAAGGTCGACATCGAAAAATAAAGATCGGCGCTTACCTCCACCGCCTCATCCGCTTCACACAACAATTTCAGCAATTGCACTACCGAATCTTTTAACTTGCTAAATTCTTGTTGTAGCTCCTTGACCGTCGGGACGGATAACTGCGAGGACTCCAGTCGCTGACGTAACTGTTCCAATAATTGTTTTTCAGCTGACGTCAATTTTGGGCCAAATCCTAATAACGCTACATCATCGCCACTGTATTGGATTTGCCGTTGCTGCTGCAGATATTTGAGGGCCTGCTTGATTAACAGAGGATGCTCGACAAAGGGGAAACGCGTGACTAACTCGGTTACGCGATGATTCAAACGCAACGGATGCAAGCGATGCATTCGTTCTAGATCGCGAACGATCAAGTCTGCAAGCTCGCGGAGTCGATCCAGATGAAACCACACTGATTTTTGGTTTGATAGAGCGATTTCGATGACCCGACCTTGTTTGATCAAGGGCCCAAGATTTAGTTCCTGCGAACTAACGCCGGCAATTCGCGGCAATTGATTGAGGTCGCAGCGGGCCCATGGCGAGAAATAGATAGCGGCTTCGATACGCCCCAAGTCATCTGGTCCCGCGAGTCGTTTGAGATGCTCTAAATCAATTGTCGAGGGATGCTTGATCGGGGTCGCCGAGGGATGCAGTATGCGTCCGCCTCCCAAAGTTGCCATCGGTGATTCGCGGCGAATAACAAACGGTTGCCCCCAGACGGCAACCGCCGGTTCATTCAAATATATTTGTGCCCAGCCGCGCTGCCCAGGTCCCAATTCGTCGGCGTCCAACCAACGAATTATGCCGGCCAGTTCTGCCGTTCCCAAGTGAAACCTTATTCGCGATCGAGACTTTAAAGGTTGGTCTAAATGGGGAAGCATTTGTACTTCGGCACTGATCAATCGGGTCGGACGCAAATGGCCAACCGCCGCCAATTCATCGCCACGCTGGACTTGGTCGTGATGCGCGCCCACCAAATTGATCGCCGCCCGCTGTCCGCGATGCGCTTGATCGATTCCCGAATCGTGGTTTTGTATGCCGCGAACGCGAACCGTCAGACCAGAAGGTTGTAACTCCAGGTTATCACCGACATGAACAGCACCACTGCTGACGCTGCCAGTAACCACCGTTCCGTGACCGGAAATTGGAAATACACGATCGATAGCCATGCGAAAAGGCTCCGCCAATCGTGCATCCAGTCGTTGCGATTGAACGCGCTGCGCGGCGCTCGTTAGCGCGGCTTTCAATTCATCGAGTCCAGCGCCCGTTTTCGCACTGACCGGAATTATCTCACTGTGCTCCAAGAACGTCCCTTGCACCCATTGCCGAACCTCGGTGGCAACCAATTCGGCCCAGCCATTGTCGACCAAGTCACATTTGGTGAGTGCAATTACGCCGGTTGATATATTGAGCAATCGAAGAATATCGAGGTGCTCGCGCGATTGCTGGTTGATCGAGTCATCACAGGCAATCACTAAGAGGACGAGATCCATACCTGTGGCGCCGGATAACATCTGCCGCACGAATTTTTCATGTCCCGGCACATCGACCACACCCAACCGAAACGGAGGCAAATCCAAATGTGCATACCCCAACTCAATGGTAATGCCCCGTTTTTTTTCCTCCGGCAAACGATCTGTATCGATTCCGGTCAAAACACGAATTAAGGACGTTTTGCCGTGATCGATATGACCGGCCGTACCCAATATTAAATCGTGCTGCATGCTCGACTCATTCACTTGCGGCGACGGGCAGCTCCATGATGCGCAGTTCACCTAATTGGTTGGCTTGCCATAACTGGCCACTATCAACGTCCAATGCAGACAGCCACTGGTTTCCATAACAATACGTATCAATCATAAGCAGATGGCCGCAATTACGCACTAAGCCATCCGATTGTGGCGTATGCCCAACGACCGCAATCTTTCCATTCATATGCGGCGGCGGAACCTCATCATAGATGTGCTGCCAAAAAATACACTCATCGGCCTGCTGTTCTAGTGGCAAATAAGGCAGGTAATTGGCATGGACAAAAAAATGGCGTTCGGACTCGAAAAATCTCAAACAATGCCCCAAAAACGTAATGTGATGTTGGGGAATACTGGCGGCGCTGCCACCGTAACTGGCCAAAGTGCTCGCGCCCCCATGTTGCATCCAAAACTCATGGTCGCGCTTACTCCGCAAACCAGCAAACATCATCAACTCATGATTGCCAATCAAAGGAACAAACCGGCAGACAGTAATCAACTCCACCAGCCGTTCAAGAACATCGTGTGATTGCGGACCACGGTCAACAAAATCTCCCAGCCCGATCAACGTATCGCGACGCTGCGGTTGGATCGCATTAAGTAAGGTATCTAGAGCAACTGCACATCCGTGCATATCGCCAATCGCAATTGTTCGACTCATGAGCCTAACAGGTTGTGCTATGAAAGCAAAAAAAGCTGGCGAAAGTTCGCCAGCATGGTTAATCAATCAATCAAAACGAGCCAATGCTATTAGTAACCAATGGTAAACCCAAAATGGTTGCCGCGATAGGGCGGTGGTGCCGGGCGATAGCGATAATGATGGTGATGATAGGGAACCGGTCGATAATATTCCTCCACCACAACCACGGGCCGTTCATAATAAACAGGCGCCGGACGATAACTGGGCGCCACGGGACGGTCGCCCGCTGTCCAAGCCGACTGCATCGACGCAATCACGCGGTCGGGAACCCCCTGTGATTTCAAATAAATGATATCTTGAGTTGTCGGACGAGCCACAATCCCTTGATTTTGAATCTGGTTGGCGATCACTTCGGCGCTCAATCCAGCTTGCGACATTTGAATCACTTGATCAAATGAAACCGACGATCGCACAGTCTGTATATACTCTTGTTGATATACTGCTTGGCGACGTTCCTGCGCAATGTCCGCTTGATTGCCCAAGGCATTTCCGAGAATCGCTCCGGCAACACCACCAATCAAGGCACCTTCGGCCGTCTTGCCCCGCTGCGAACCTAAAGCCGCACCCAGGACGCCCCCGGACAATCCGCCGACTGCCGTTCCAGATGAACGACTAGGTCCCCAACCCTGAAACCCCAGGGCCAACGACAGTGAAACCAGCCACAACCCACTCGATAGGAAAAACGTTCGATACCACATAATTGCCTAAGGCCTCCCTGCCTTGATTTGGAAAACGAAGTCGCAATCCTTGCAATCTGAGGAATGGACGTCAAGAGGAAAACCGACATTCTCTATTTTCGGCGATTTAACAATCCGAACTCGCAAGATTCAAACCATTTTCTCCCCCGCCCACTCTCCCACATAGCTTACCCTTATTATGTTGACAGCAAACTTTTGCCAAGTGTCCGCATTTGCAGATAACTCGCATCAACCTGCTAGCAATCACAATAAATGCTTGCATAATTCAACTTAACGATTCGCAGTCAATTTCAACTGTATTAATGAGCTCACGATGAAAGAGGTCCAGGAATTTGCTAAACGGGTTATCAAGAACGTTGAACAAGTGATTGTCGGCAAACGGCAGCAGTTGGTGTATTCTCTCGTCAGTTGGTTTTGCGAAGGCCATCTATTGTTGGAAGACGTTCCCGGAGTCGCCAAAACGATGTTGGCCCGAGCATTGGCATTAAGCATTGGGTGCGAGTTTAAACGAATCCAATGCACGCCTGATTTGTTGCCGAGTGATGTGACGGGAGCCGCAATTTTTAATCAGAAGTCGAGTGAGTTTGAATTTCGTCCGGGTCCGCTGTTTGCCAACTTGGTCTTGGCCGACGAAATCAATCGCACGACACCACGTACGCAAGCCGCATTGCTGGAGGCAATGGCCGAGTCACGGATTACGATCGACGGAGTAACACACCAGTTGAAGCTGCCCTTTCTCGTCGTCGCAACACAGAATCCTGTTGATCATGAGGGCACGTTTCCATTGCCTGAAGCACAGTTGGATCGTTTTTTGATGAAAATAAGTCTAGGATATCCGACGCTCGAAGAAGAGTTGCAAATGTTAGAAAACCTTCGCGTGGGTCATCCGATTGACCGCTTGGCGGCAGTCGTTTCGGCGGCTCAATTGCAAGAATGTCAGGCGATTGTGCGCCAAGTTTACGTCGATCCGAAAATCCGTCAGTACATCACACAGTTAGTCCACCTGACACGTCACCATCAACATCTATCACTGGGCGGCAGTCCGCGTGCGACGATTGCTTTGTTTCGAACGGGACAAGCTCTGGCTGCCATCAAAGGTCGCAACTATGTGATGCCCGATGATATCAAAGCGATTGCTGGACCTGTTTTATCGCATCGCCTGATTCTCAAGCCAGAGAGCCGATTGCGACAAGTCACTGCCGATAAAGTCGTCCATGAAATTGTCGGTAGCTTAGCTGTGCCCGTGATTGAGGAACCGAAATGAAATGGTGGATCGGTACGATTTGTTTGATCGTCGCAGCCACCGCATTGCAATTGCACTTGTTGGCGCTGGCGACGGCTATCGTCAGCGGTACGTGGTTTTTTACGCGTTTAGTTACAGCTCGTTGGACGAGTTCCGTCATCGGCCAGCGGACTTTATCCCTGGAAACGTGTGAAACAGGCGACTCAGTTGTCGTGCGTGTTGAGGTCTCCAATCCTACCAACGTGCCAATATTGTGGATGTTACTAGAAGATTTACTGTCGCCGCAATGTATCGCCGCGGGTAATCCAGCGCTGGTGGTTAAGGGCAAACGAGTGGGCGTGGAGTCGTTGGGGGCCGGCCAAACGATTCGCTGGCAATACCAAATCGAATGTCGCCGTCGCGGCTATTACCAGATCGGACCGTTGGTCGCGGAGACGGGTGACATGTTTGGGCTTAACCGACGTTTTCGCGTAATAAGCGAACCGCATTATTTATTGGTCTTGCCACAACCGCAACCGTTATTGGGTTTCGATGTTACCTCGCGACGACCAATTGGCGAAGTCGTAATGTCTCATCGATTGTTTGAAGATCCAACTCGAATTGTGGGCGTTCGCGAATATCAATCCGGTGATCCCTTTCGCCGAATTCACTGGCGCGCAACGGCACGAACCGGGCGATTGCACAGCAAAGTTTACGAACCATCGAGCATGGCCGGAGCAACGCTTGTCTTGGATTTCCATAAAGATTCTTATGCGATATCTGATGAACCTGTGCGCTCCGAATTGGCAGTAACTGCAGCGGCAAGTGTGGCCCAAATACTGTTTGAACTGGGACAACAAGTTGGTTTGTTGTCAAATGGCCGCGACGCGATTGATCGCATTCAGTCGGAAGGTTGGCAAGGCGACTCAAGAACTCGCGACGAATCGCGACGCCGAACGCTAATGCATGAATCGTCAACTCGGCTGCGTCCGGTTTTGGTGCGGACCAGTAAATCATCCGATCGATTGGACAATCTATTGCGCAGTTTGGCGAGGTTGGAAAAAACGGATGGTTTACCTTTGACGGAATTACTTTTGCAATACTCCAGCGAATTGCCGCGCGACGCCACGGTGATGGTTTTTTTGGCTAAAGTTGATATTTCGATCGCAATCATGTTGGGCCAATTAAAACGCCAGGGATTCGCCGTCATGGTCATCGTCAATTGTTATGAGTCGGAAACTTACGCGAGAAGCGTTGGGCCTTTATTGAACGAGGGCATCCAAGTGGCTTGGATGCGAGATTTGCAATCGATTCAATCGCTCTGTGCCCGACAAGCTTTGCAGCGTTAAGATAGCTTATCGTGTTTGGAAGAATAATTTTATTTCTCAGTTGATGACGGATGGAATCAAAGAATGCAACCGGCTAACGAGTCTAATTCTGGCGACGGTCAACCGCTAAACCAGCTCTCGAGTTCTCGACCACGTGTCGGAATCATTCAGTTATTGATTGTTTTGACGCTTTGGTCCGCAATTTTCGCGATCTCAGAGTTTCGTTATCGCGGACCCGAAATTTCTGTGACCGAAGATGCTCAACATCTTTCCGGTGAAAACGTGCGAGAGATACTTCGCGATTTGGTCGGCGATGGTATTCCACATCCGGCTGGAAGCGAACAAAACGATATTGTCAGGCAAAGAATTATCGACCGCGCCACTAACATGGGCTATGAAGTGTTGGTTCATGAAGCGGAACATTACCCACGCCGCAATCCGGAAAATCCTCCGGTCGCGTTACAGAATTTGATGTTTCGATTGCCGGGAACCGCGCCTCAAACAGCAAACGCTCCCATTGTTTTGGCGGCGCATTACGACTCTGCCCGCAATGCGCCTGGCGCTGGCGATGATGGCGTCGGAGTTGCGGTCATATTGGAGACGGCGAGGCGGTGGAAATTACAGCCGGCCCCACGAAACGACATTATTTTTTTAATAACCGATGGCGAAGAACTTGGTTTGCTTGGCGCCCAACGATGGGCCGAGCAACATCCTTGGGCCAAAGAGGCCAAGTGGGTAATCAATCTAGAAGCCCGGGGAACTTGTGGTGCCAGTTTGATGTTCGAAACGAGCACGCCCAACGGTTGGTTGGCTCAACTTCTCGGACGACAACTACTGCGTCCTAATGCCTCGTCCTTGTCATATGAAATTTATCGACGTTTACCCAACGATACGGATTTCACCGTATTTCGTGAGGCCGGACTGGCGGGTTTTAACTTTGCGTTTATTGGTGATGTTCGCAATTATCACACTCCAGGTGATTCCTGGGAAAATGTAAGTCCAAACTCCATTCAACACCACGCCGATAACTCATGGCAATTGTTGGGCGCATGTGCCAATTTTGAATGGCCCCTCGATGATCAAGGAGCCCTGGTGCCGCTGCCATCACCCGGACAAGCCGTTTACTTTGATATGCTCGGTTGGTTTTTGATCCGCTGGCCCACCACTTGGAACTGGTGGCTGTTTCTCGTCCCGGTCATCGGTCTGTCGATTTGGATCGTTAGTGAGGGTCGAATTTCCGAGTTGCTCCGCCGTGGCATCTTTCGTGGAATCATGGGCAGTTTACTAACGGCCGTCGGGTTGTGTTTTGTAGTAACTACGGCAACGTTGAATTTGTGGCTGCTGCAAAAATCGCCAAGTCTAGAATTGTCTTGGCCGCTGCGCGGTGGCTGGGTACATGTCAGTATATTTTTGTCGGCTGCATTGGGTTGGCTATTGGTCTCAAGACTTACGAGCCGATGGTTTTGGGACCGGATTGGACTGGCGAGTCTCATTACTTTGTGGTTGATCGTAGGCGTTTTATTGTGTTGGCAAGTTCCTGGCGGAAGTTTTTTGGTGATCGCGCCATTGTGGTGTTCGGGTGTGGCAATCGTGGCAGTAACCATTGGTTTGCGACGGGATTGGGCACCTGCCATTTGGGTACTGTCCTGCGGTTTGATTTGGGTCCCTTTCGAGCCGATGTTTTATGATGCGTTGGGGATGGGCACGACGGCAATATTTGCGTTGCGGTTGGCCTGGCTAGCGTCTTGCTTCTTGCCCTGGTTTACCATGTTAACAGAACGGGCCGCTTGGCTCTGTTGCGGCTTACTTGGTGGGGGCTGGTTGATCACGACTTTCGTTTCGTTGTTGTAAACTACACAACCAGCAATAATTGGAGATAATTTAAATTGACAAATTTAAGTCTTCGCGACAATCAACGAGCGGATTTAGAAACTCAGCGGTAGCTTTGACGTTTGAAATTGTTGGATCTTTTCCATGATCTGGCCATTGGTTGCACTTGGTCGAAAGGCCGATAAACACCGCAGTCGGCGGATGACACCTTTTTCCATTCGTTCGACCTGCAGGCGAGTTTGGACGACAAGTTGTGTTGCGTCGGCCAACATCGACACCGCTTGCCAATCGCCGGGGAACCCGACCAATAATTGACAACCTTGTGCTTGACGAATAACGGCTGCAGCGGGCCCCGCATTGGGCCAATCCAACAATGGGTTGGAACGACTGTTCGAATGCTGAGACATTTCGGGCGAGAGTGCAATCAATTCGAAATTGGCGACCGGAAATTGAAAACGCATCGACTGATAGGGCGGCGCATCTAAACTTGAGGTTTGCATTGACAGGGTACATTCCAATTCGTCCCAAGAATCGTTTGAGTTCAAATCGGAAGTCATAGCTGGTGAAGCGCGAAATACCAGACTGAATTCAATCGGGTGCCCAGCAACTTCATCGTAGCGTAGCCAGAGATCTTGATCGCGAATGACATGATCGCTGCATTCGTACGGCGTGTTCGGTAAACCTTCAATGCCCGCCAACCAACTCTGTGGGGAATTAGCGAGGTTTGATTTTCGAAAAGTTTCTAGCGGACCTAAGTCCGGTCGGTTTTTCGAAACTGTCCACTGCACATAACGACCGGCAAACTCAAAAGTTTGAGCTTCTATTTGCCACTGAGATTTGGCGACTTCAGATTTCTTCTGCAGCAGATTCGTCATGAATATCAAAAAAGTCAACGAAAAAACCCCACCGTATGCTAACGCTTACGGCGGGGCCGGAACAGAGAAGAGGCCAAATTCGAGCCGCACAATCTCGCAATCTGACGACTCTATCATTGATGATATCAACTGCTACGCAAATGTCCATAGTTTTTTTGGCGCGGTCGTCAAAAAAACTGCGAATCTCTGATTGGGCCCTTGCCAATCTCGTACAAATCGTTGATCTTGCCTAAATGGATGAATCAAAAACACCCGAAAACTCAATCAATCTCGAAGAAATCGAGCAATTTGCGATCCAAATCGCCCAGGTTAGTGGCCGAATATTGATGGACCTCAAGGGTAGGGTTGTCGCCCAAGAGAAAGGCCATCGAGACCTCGTTACGGCCGCAGATCACGCTTCCCAGTCTCAAATTCAGGTCGAAATCGCTACGCGTTTCCCAGAACACCGGTTCGTTGGGGAAGAGTCCACCGAGTTCGATTCTCGCTGGCAATCCGGTTTGGCCTGGGTGGTTGACCCACTCGACGGTACGCTAAATTTCGTTCATGGCTTGCCAGGCTTTAGTGTTTCGATTGCTTTATGCCGCGATGCCAAGCCCTTGGTTGGTGTGGTTCATGACCCGTGGCTCGGCGAAACGTATTCCGCTTTTGCCGGAGGTGGTGCTCGTTGCAATGGCAAGCCGATTGCGCCAAGCAATTGTGTGGATCTTGATCGGGCCTTGTTTGTCCACAGTTTGCCATCCGTAGTAACTCCAAACCATCCCGAGCTAAAACGATTTGTGGCCATGGTCCAAAACTGTTCGACGCGCCGACTCGGTTCCGCGGCACTCAATTTGTGCTTTGTGGCCCAAGGGCGTCTCGATGGCTACTGGGCCACAACACTTAAACCTTGGGATGTTGCCGCCGGCATCTTGATCGCTCAAGAAGCAGGTGCGTTTTGTGGCAATTTGTCCGGTGCCGATTTCAACCTCATCGATTCCGAACTGCTGGTCACTTCGTCACAGCAATTAGCAGTTCAAGCAATTCAGATCCTTCGTATTTAATTGCTTCTAGACCTACCACACGGGGCCTGGCAATAGTTTATAAAGTACTGATTCTAATTGCCGCATTCATCAGGTTGTATCGTAAAAAGTTCAACCAAACTGTTGCAACTTGGTATCGTGGCAACATTTCTGTCGCTCAATAATTTCACGGCCCCCGTGGCCCTCAGTCTAAGGTCAAATCAACTTATGTCGCATCTTTTGCAATGCATTATATTTGTCTTAAGTTGCGGGCTATCCATTGTCAGTGCCGCTTGTCAACCGTCATCTGCGGTGGATATCGCGTTTGAATTGAACGCTCAAGACAATATGATTTTCTCGGCGGTCTTGAATAAAGTCGAGCCCTTGAATTTGATGTTTCATACGGCCGCCAGTGAGGTCACATTGACGGCTGCCGCTGTAAAGAAATTGACAAGCATCGAGTTTCACGGGGTGGAAGACGTTTCAACCTGGGGGGGTAACTTTCCCTCGCGGTATAGTCTCAACAATCATCTGCAAATCCAATCGTTTCACGGTGAGGGAATGAAGCTGTGGGAAAACAACAATTCAGGGGAAGATTCTGATGGGAAGTTTGGCTTTGATTTCTTTCCCCAGCAAGTTGTGGAAATTGATTTTGAAAACTTACGGATGCGAATCCACGACAAGTCTCCTGAAATTCCGCAAGACTTTCAACGTCTTCCGCTTCATGTTCACGAAACAATGTTAATGGTCGAATGCACGGGCAAGTACGGCGACAAACTGATCCCCCACAGGTTTCTGATTCATTCTGGTTATGGAGGTGGAATTTTACTCGATGACGAATTTGTGTCTGAACACGATCTAAATAAACGCGTACGCATTTCTAAGTCCTCTCAACTAAGCGATTCTGCGGGTAATGTTATTGAGGTCAAATCAGGCGAATTGCCAGAATTCCAATTGGGTTCATTAGCGTTACAGGGGGCCCCTGTCGGTTTTTTTGAGGGCAAAATCGGAGCGCAACAACAAAGTGTAATCGGGTGCAAAATCCTCAAACAATTTCATTGGTTTTTTGACCTCGAACGGCAAGTCGTACATGTAGCCCGTCGAGTCAACAAGTAACACTTGGCAAGAACAGTGGGGACGGTCGAAATTGTGTTCTGCCATCTCAATCAAAAGTGGTAATTTGTACGGGTTAGATAAATCTATCCTGCAATGCCAATCCTAAGTGTTATGTCGACGATAACCAGCCGTTCAACATATTCCAATTCCAAGCTTTCAAACGACGATGACTGTTATAGGATGTTTTTGCGAATTGCCGCTGGTCCGGCCGCATTCATCAAACATCACAGACTGTAATTCGGATCGTCGTTTTCAGAAAACTGGGAGAGATCAATCATGAAATGCTGGCCCAACCAACTCGGTCGCTTAATCGCCATCGCCTGTTTTGCTTGGCTGATCAGTCAAACATGCTCGAGCTCCTTGGCTCAGTCGCTTACCAAAGCCACGATCCGCCCGATATCGACACCGAAAGTGGAAGCTTATGACTGGCATCAAATCGAACAACAAATCGAGTATTCACCGCAAGACGCGCCGGTGGTGGCTCCCGGGGCCAACGCTTCGGATAAATTGTTCCGGCCAATTACGTCATTGGACTTGGACATCCGCAATGCAGATCAAAAACTCCCTCAAGACCGCGCGACCGAATTGATGAACTACCACCATCGCGATTGGTCTGCCTTTGAACCGATTTCGTTGGCCTATTTGTGGGAGGCGCCGGATATCCGCTATCAACCGCTCTATTTTGAAGACATCGCTTTGGAACGTTATGGCCAAACTTGTCGGCCCGGCCAACAAGTGGCTCAATCGGCAGTCCATTTTGGTGTGAACTTTTTAACTTTGCCCTACCATTTGATGATCGATCCATCTTGGAATTGTGATACACCTTATGGCTATTGCCGACCGGGCAGCAATTCACCTTGCATCCGTCAACGATTTTTATATCCCTACTAATGCGACAGTTCGCAATCGTGAAACAGTCCGTCCGGCCAAGTTAGAGGTCGTGCTGTTTTCCAATCCCTAGCTGTCAAACTTTCGCTCCTGCCAGCAAGCTGCTCATCGTACCACACAAGTCTTCAGGAATTATTAAATTTTTGGTGAACCCGAGGTTGGCCACAGTAGTAGTTGTG
>JBGSMY010000181.1:0-6041 GCA_041739975.1 Pirellulaceae bacterium | reverse complement strand
GGCAGTGGTGGCGGCTCACGTGAGGCTCGGCCAGCACGCGGCGACGGGCAACGATTCAATCGCGGCCCACGTCCGAATCAAGATCAATCGCGGACCACGTCTGCCAGTGAAGGCAATCTGGCAAGTGGTAATAACACGAGTGGTAACGCAGCATCTTCGCCGCGACGGCAAGACTCGCGGCCTCATTTTGGAAGCAATCGCGGTAGCGGATCCGATCAACGTGGTGGTGATTCCAATCAACGTTCGCGTTTTCGTGGCGGCGATCGGCGCCCACGGCATCGCCATGAAGGACCGTCGCGTCCACCAGCAAAACCAAAACCGGTCAAACCGATTACTGACGATATGTTGCAAGGCAAAAAGCCCATGCGATCGTTTTCCGATTTGGCACAGTTCTTTCAAAAACAAAAAGACGAGCCCGACGCACCAAGTAACTAGACCGACCCCTAAGAGTACACGTTCTTCGTGTACTCAATTAGTTTAGTTTTGTTCCCAACCGCAGAGCGCTGCCAGCCGTACATCCATTTCGTGCGGCAAAGAGAAGAATAATGAAAGCGATTCAGTACGGTTCTTATTTGCAACTTGACCGGTTGTTGAGTTCCCAACAATTGGAAAGCGAATTGCGCGGTGCGCCCGCTCACGACGAAATGTTGTTTGTCATCACGCATCAGGCTTATGAATTGTGGTTTAAACAAATTTTGCACGAGTTGGAAGCCGTTATTGATGTGTTTGACGATCCGATGGTCGAAGATCGCAAAATGGGGCGGGTCATTCATTGGCTGGGGCGAATTAAAGTTATTCAGCAAGTATTGCTGCAGCAGATCGACGTAATCGAGACCATGACGCCGCTCGATTTTTTAGATTTCCGCGATCTGTTGGTCCCCGCATCGGGGTTTCAAAGTATTCAATTTAAAATGATTGAGATCGCTTTAGGATTGACGCAGGAGCAACGAATTCCTGCCGATCGTGATTTTTTCCGCACGCGACTGACAGATGCGGAGCGCGAATTATTGGATCGATATCAGCAGCGGGCCAGTTTGTTCGAATTGACCGATCGTTGGTTGGCGCGAATGCCATTTTTGAAGTTCGGTTCATTTGATTTTTGGCAACACTATTCGGTTGCGGTCGATCGGATGTTGGCATCCGACCGCACCATTGTCGAACTAAACCCCGCGATCACCGAAAATCAACGGGAAGTGCAACTCGCTAACTTAGAAGAGACCAAGCAGCGTTTCCGCAGTTTGTTGGACGAGGATGACTTTGAACGTGCACGCCAAGCAGGCGAGTTTCGGCTAAGTCACCGCAGTTTTTTGGCGGCGTTGTTTATTCACTTGTATCGCGATGAACCTATCAACCAATTGCCGTTTCGATTTCTCACCGCACTGACGGAAATCGACGAAGCCTTTACGACTTGGCGAGCCCGCCACGCGTTGATGGTCCAGCGAATGTTGGGCACAAAAATTGGCACCGGCGGTTCTGCTGGTCATCAATATTTAAGCCGGACAACGGAACAAAATCGCGTCTTTAAAGATCTGTTTAACATTTCGACTTTTTTGCTTCCCCGAAGCGCCTTGCCTCAACTGCCCGACGAGCTGTGCCTCGCATTGGGATTTCAAAACGGTACCCCAGGGGTGCGGGAATAATACACGAGGAATTGCTGCCGCCAGGTCCAGATCGCGCTTTTCATAGGGCCATCTGTTCACGTCGCGCTGTCCGATGCTGCCGACGATAAGACTGCCCGGTCAAATCATTCCCTCAAGTCATTGAGCGCGGTTACATTAGCGGTCTTAAGCTATTGACTCGCGAAATGTGTGTCAGGCATGACGGTCGATGCTTCAGCGTTGTCCCTGACGCGCGGGTACGGTAGAATACCAGAGGCGAAACGTATTCGAGGCGAAATTCGAAAGGGAACCATGATGTCAAATTCGCATTGCTCCGACCGAACCGGTGGTCGACCCAAAAAATGGGTTTGTCTGTTAGTTGGATTGCCATTGTTTTGGATGGGCGGTTCTGCGGATGCTGCATTGCCTCACGGGCAAACTTCCTCGGCAAAAGCCGTCAGTGGGCAACAAGATGACACGGTCAAGTCGACTGAACGCCAAGCCGCCCAGAAAAAAAAGTCTAAAGCGGAAGATCCCGTTCAAAGCGAGTTTCAACACTTTATGCGAGTTCGCCGCGATGCCAAAGGCAAGCCATTGGCCTTGGAAACTTCGGTAACCCGCTATTTGATGAAAAACGCCGAGGGGGAACAAGTTGTTGTGGATTTAATCGGTGTGGTGCATGTCGCCGAGCAAGCCTATTACGAGCAACTCAATTCGCAATTTGAGAAGTACCAAGGACTGTTGTATGAATTGGTTGCACCTGAAGGCACGCGAATTCCCAAAGGCGGACGCGCTAGTGCTGATTCGGTTGGCAACCCGGTTGCGGCGATGCAATTAGGGCTCAAGAGTATGTTGGGGCTTGAGTTTCAACTCGATCACATCGACTACACGCGTGAAAATTTTATACATGCCGACATGACTCCTGAGGAATTCGCCGAGAGCATGGAACGCAATGAAGAAAGTGTCGGCAAGATATTGTTGAAAGCGATCGGCCAAAGCATGGCGATGCAATCGGGCGGTCAAACTTCGGATGCAGAAATGTTGATGGCAATGTTTTCCAGCAATCGGACACAGCGCATGCGTCGTTTGATGGCCAATCAAATGCAACAAATCGAAAATGGCATGGTGATGTTCAATGGCAAAGAAGGCTCCACCATTATTGACCATCGCAATGCCAAGGTAATGGACGTATTGAAACGAGAACTGGCCGCAGGCAAGACCAATGTTGCCATATTTTATGGCGCCGGACATTTGCCCGATATGCAACGTCGTCTTACCAGCGATTTTCAAGCGCGGCGTGCCGGCCAGTTCTGGCTCAAAGCCTGGGAACTAGACGCGAAGTAAGACATGCGTGGCCAGTGTAGCGCGATTATCAGCAATCGATCGAATAAAAACTCGATGGCCCTCAATCGATTCAAAAGTAGATCGATCATCCCCAAACGATCGCAAGCTGCACAGAATTTTCCGCGGCGCAATATTTTCCGCTGCACAGTATTTATTTATTGTCCGCAACACTATATTTTCCGCTGTCCGCCGAATAATTCACGCTGATTCATGCTCCGCAGTCGCAAGGAATTCGCGCGGATTATTTGGAGCGTCAAAAGCAGAAAGCAGGCTTATTCTCGGTTTGCATTGGTGAGTTCTCAGCCCATATCAATTATCCGGCATTTCTTCCTGCCAGATCGCCGGTACTGAAAGCAGACTGAAAATTGTAGCCGCCGATGGGGCCGTCAAGGTCCAAGATCTCTCCGGCAAAATAAAGCCCGGGAATGAGTTTGCTTTCCATCGTGCGATGGTCGACTTCGTCCAACGCGATACCGCCTGCGGTTACTTCGGCTTTGGGGTATCCGCGCGTGCCATGGATGGGTAGTGGCATTTTTTTCAGTGCAGTGACCAGTTGTCCAATCTGTTTCTTTGATACATCGGCCCATTTCAAGTCTACCGGCAATTCGCTGGCCAGCCACAATGATTCGACCAATCGGCGTGGCAACTCATCGACACCCAGTAAGCCGATGGTACGCTGTGCAGCTACTTGTTTTTGCTTGCCCAGGAAATCGCGAAGTTGTTCCGGGTTCCACCAAGGGACATAGTCGATGACGAACTGGGTAGCTTTAGGGTTTTCCTCTGAAATCCAGCGACTCAAATTCATGGGGCCGGGCCCAGAGAGTCCAAAATGGGTGAACAAGACTGGCGCGTTGCTGCGGCCGAGTTCTCGAAATGTAGCCACCTCTTGAATGGCGATTTCAATTCGATCGAGCGCGATTCCTTGGAGGGCCTGAACCCAGGGCAAGTGAATCAGCACTGGAGTAAGTGCCGGTCTTGTTTGGGTGATTGTATGTCCCAGAGTTTGAGCCCAGAGATAGCCGTCGCCTGTCGTTCCGCACCCGGAATATGATTTGCCGCCTGTGGTCAAAATCAGCGAGCGGCAAGTGAACGACTCGTCCGTTGTCCGACAGCGAAAGCCGCCGGGAATTCGATCGACGGAGGTCACGCCGCAGGCCGTCCGCCATTGAACGCCCGCTGCCAAGGACCGGCGGTAAAGGGCATCGCGAACGTCGATGGCTCGGTCACTAGCGGGAAAAATTTTTCCAGTGTTGGGTTCTAGCACTGTGGGTACGCCCCAGAGTTCGATCAAGTCAACCATCATTTGTGGGGTTAGTGCGCCCAATGCAGCTCTTAGAAATTTCTGGCCCGTGGGAAATTCTTGGGCGATTTCGGCGGCTGCGCAATCGTGAGTAATATTGCAGCGGGTGCCACCGGAGATCAGAATTTTTACGCCGACTTTGCGGTTTTTTTCCAGTACTAACGTTTTGCAACCGTGTTCCGATGCTGCCGTTGAGGCCATCAACCCAGCCGCACCACCTCCGACAACAATCACGTCCCAGTCAAATTCGGTTGACAGGCATTCGGTCGAATTCATGTGGTGTTGACCTGAGGCCCCTGAGGGGCAATAGCCTAGCGATTATTTACGTGTACTTGACCTTGCCCGGATTGGGCATGGCCGATGATTTGATGATTCACCTGCAGGTCACTTAAAATTTTACAAATGGAATCCGCGTAAAATGGGCTGACGATGAGAGTCATGCCAATACCCATATTAAAAACGCGGTACATTTCATCAAGTGGGACTTGGCCCAACCGTTGTAGCCATGGAAACACAGCGGGGCGTTGCCAAGCATTGGCGTCGATTTGGATATCGATATGCGAGGGTAATATTCGTTCGATATTTTCGGCCAGTCCACCGCCGGTGATATGGGCGATACCGTGGACCACCTGTTTCACTTTGTAATGGTTTAAGACACTGCGAACGGCATTGGTGTAAATCAACGTCGGCGTCAACAAGGCGTCGGCAATGGTGGCGTTTAGTTCCGGAACAAATTCTTGAATTTTTAAACCGGCCACATCAAATACGATTTTGCGCACCAAACTGAATCCATTAGAGTGCACGCCACTGGACGATAGACCAATGACAACATCGTTGGCCGCAATCGCTTGGCCGGTGATCAAATGTTTTTTCTCGACGACGCCCACGCAAAACCCGGCCAAATCGTAGTCGCCATGTTCGTAGAGATCCGGCATGATCGCAGTTTCACCACCGAGTAACGCGCAGTCGGATTGGAGACAGCCATCGCTAATTCCCCCGACGATTTGTTCCAGTCGTTGCGGATCGTCGTGAGACATCGCCACGTAATCCAGAAAGAACAACGGCTCTGCGCCGCAACAGATGGCATCGTTGACACACATTGCAACCAAATCGATTCCCACGGACGCGTGTCGATCGGCCAAAACAGCGACTTTGAGTTTAGTGCCTACGCCGTCGGTACAGGAAACCAAAATCGGTTGGTCGTAAGTCCGGCGGAACAGCGGGTTATCAAAATCGAGCTGGTAAAGTCCAGCAAAACCACCATCCAATTGGCGGACGCGGGGCGAAAACGTGCGATGCATCAGCCGGGGCAAACGCTGCATCGCTTGATTGTAGACATCGAGATTAACACCGGCATCTTTGTAGGTTACACCCGACATGAATTTAAAATTCCTAGATCAAATTGATCGTCGTATCAGAAATTTCCGCAGCGAAATATTCCCGGAAATCCTTTGAAAAAGCCAGCTTATTTTGATGGGAATGGGCGGAATTTAACAGGGGGGGCAGATCGCCAAACACTGCGGTAATGAACCCGATGACGACCAACCTGGACACCGATGGCCTTCCAAAACGGTTCAGTTGTAGGACTTATAAGGATCCATAAGGAATTACGCCGTGAATCGAATCGCGCAACAAACGTAACGATTATAACTCATAAGGCAGGGCTAATCATTAATTGAACCTGCGCGGATTTGATTCGTATAATGGCTGTCTGAAGTTAACGGAATGTAGTTTACCATTAAGGAGATTAGTTTGAGTACACCCGCCGTTGTGGGATTGCTGCAGTTATTGTCAGCCAT
>JBGSMY010000170.1:0-16145 GCA_041739975.1 Pirellulaceae bacterium | reverse complement strand
CCACGATTACCACCCTCGCCGCGATTGCCACCTTCACCGCGATTGCCGGCTCCGCCGCGGCGACCTTCACGCCGCTGACGCATTTGTTCTTCTTCAGCAGCAATTTCTTCTGCTGTTGGAGGCGCTGGACGGGGAAGCAATGTGTCTTCTTCGGCCAGCATAAAAGCGGCGATGGCCGAAACCGTGGAATTCTTCACAAGATATTCCGGTACCGCTTGGTCCAATCGGTCATTTTGAGTGTGCCAAGCATAACGATAATCAGCCGTACCTGTTTTACCCCAAAAGAAACCCGGTACGCCGACCGCATTAAACGAAGCATGATCGCTGGCTCCACCCCGACGTGGCATTTGCGCTTGAACATTTAGAGTGATTGGCACTTCAGGAAAAGCGAAATTCATCGGTTCAATGGCCCGCCGCAGCATATCCGCCATCGGCTCAGCACATGTCAACGACGCTTGTTGATTGGTGCCGCTGTCGTCGACAAACACGGCTGAAATCTTGGAACGCTCTTCTTCGGATAGACTCTCAACGTATGCCCGCGAACCTAACAAGCCTTGTTCTTCGCCGGACCATAAGATAAACCGAATTGTGCGTTTTGGTTTCCAACCGATGCTGGACAAAATTCGAGCCGCTTCGATCGTCACGCTTGAGCCCGTTCCATTGTCAACCGTTCCTTGAGAACCCGGTCCATCCCAGCTATCCAAGTGGGCAGAGACAATCACAATTTCGTCCGGTTTCTCGGTACCGCGAATTTCTCCGATCGTGTTGTAACAAGGGATCGGCCCGGCTGTAAACTCGTGCTTCAGATCAAACTCCAAAACCACGTTTTCACCGTCTTGCATGCGGCTATTGATCGCATCATAGTCGCTGCGTCGAACGATGACCGCAACTTCTTTGGTTAAATCTTTAATGTCCATTTGCATGATTCCACGCGGCGCGCCGGTGTTGACAATTTCCGCTTGAGATGCCGAAACGATCCCCAAAATTCCCGCGGTATATAAACGTGGCAAAAATGGACTCGGCTCCGATCCACTTTTTCGCAAAACCCAAGCACCAGCCAATTTATCTTTGAGCGCTTCCAATTCTTCTTCGGTTTGCGGCTCTCGGACAACCGGGCCTTTTTGCGGTCCATCCGTTCCCCAGGTCCAACTGCGGGTAGTAAACTCCAATTTCCGTTCGATGGGTTCCAACATTTTTCCAGAACTCGGTCCACGATCAAAACGCACAGGGATCGTACCCCACTGACGCACCTCGACGTTCTCCATACCGTACGATTTGAATTGTTCGGCCACCCAATTATTCGCTCGTTCTAATCGTGATGAACCTGTCAATCGAGGGCCAATCTGTTCGCACAGATAAGTCAGATGTTGCAGCGTTTGGTTGCGATTGCGACCTTCGTCAATGATCTTTAGTAGTGCATCAAATCGCTCGGGTGTTACTTTGATTTTTTCGCGCAATTCCCCGATTTTTACGACCGACGTTGGATCGTCACCTCGAACGGCCACGACACAGATAGACATCCACAGCAACAAACAGCTGCTGGTTATGCCTCGAAAAAAGGCTCGTTTGCAACTAGTCATTTCTAATTGTCTCCCCGGTTAACCCAAAAACCTCTGGTACGAAATCAAAATCGCAATCGCCACCGCTTGGTGCCCAAAGCAAAAAATTGCGCCTTTGCTATCGCTCGATCATTCCATGCCCCAATGGAAAATCCCATTGACTCTAGTCTGCTAGCAGTCATCAGAATCGCGACCAAAACTGCGTGCTCCCACGACACACGTTGGGGCAACGAATTATCCAACGATCTTATTATGGTACTTGTTGAAACCGGCCTGAGAACCATGCATTCCAAAAATGTGGGCCGAATCAAGCCAACTGACATTGCGATCAGCGGACGATTTGTAGTAGCTTTGCCAACCGTTAATGGATTCGCGACGCAATTTATTCTGGGTATCGGATAGCGACGCTCGACGAGCATTTCCGGAAAAACCAGGTGACAAAACATGGTGCCAACGCAGGTTCACCGATGACGATACAGAACAACTTGACCACTGTACCGACGACGTTTTCAGTCGTTGTGCCCACAGCGGGCGAATCAATCGGCCCATCCACGTCCATCAGCATCGCGGCAAAAGAACGCGGCGGAAGAAATAGTCCAACCTATTGGGCCAATCAACAATCCAGCGGGACAGAGACAACCCTTGGTTTCGAGCATCGCTGGCAGTTGCTCCAACAACATGGCAATTTTTCAATCGCTTATTCGACTGCGGTCCAGCCGCACCTGGAATATTTTGGCGATGAACATGGATATATTGCCTATCGCCGCCGCAAGGGATGGACTTTTGCTCTCGGTGATCCGGTTTGTCCGGCGGACGGTCGACGCGATTTGATTGCCGCGTTCCTGAAAAAATACCGAAGACCCAGTTTTGTGCAGGTGAGCCGCGATACAGCCCGCGATTTGGAGTCGTTGGGTTATTGGATCAACGAAATGGGCATCGACACGGAATTGCGGTTGAGTGAATATTCGTTTGCGGGAAAAGAAAAAGAGTGGTTACGATATGCCGATAACTGGATCAACAAACGAGGTTATCGCATCGCCGAAGGATCGTTAATTGCGCAGGAGGCCGAAGTCGCTGAGATTTCGGAACAATGGCGCGGTACGCGTCAAATCAAACGCAAAGAAGTTCGCTTTCTCAATCGCCCGATCGTGATGGCTGATGAACCTGGCGTCAGGCGGTTCTTTTTGTACGACGCCGACAACCGTATGGAAGCATTTGTGTTTTTCGACCCCCTGTTTTCGCAAGGGCAGATTTCGGGATATGTGACTTGCATCAAACGTCGACGACCGGAAACCTCTCAATATGCCGAACCTGCCATCATGAAACGGGCGATTGAAACGTTTCAAAAAGAAAATGTCGGCAGCGTGTGGCTGGGATTGTCTCCACTGGCAGATATTGAGAACCGCGAGTTCCGCGCCAATCGTTGGCTCCACTGGACTTCTCGCTATTATCATTCGGCTGGCTGGATCAATAAGTACTACTATAATTTTTTGGGGCACACGCAGTATAAAAAGCGTTTTCGCGGCCAAGAACAACAAACTTTTTTCGCTTCACCCGTGCGGTTTAACGAATTGCGGTTGTTAACACTGGCAAGTTTGTGCGGTGCTTTTTAAATGGACCAATGGCATCGGTATAGGTGCCCCAGGTTGTCAGAAACCGTATATTGAATTTTGCGGCATTTGCTTTTGAAATGGGAACCGTCGATGGCCGCGATGTCATCGCCAAGTGGCGACCAATATTCTCGTGACTGGCTACAAAATGAAGTGGTCCAAACTTTCGCTCAGCGGTTTGGATATCTTGCGAGGCAAATAAAGTCTTCGCCCGGCCGCGTTAACTTGATTGGCGAACACGTCGACTACAATCAAGGAATTGTCTTGCCGATGGCCGTCAATCGTTATACGGCGGTTGCTCTGTCGCGCCGGGCTGATTCAACGCTGCGTGTCTATTCAACGGTCCACGACGAACTGGCAACCATTGATCTCGCCATACCATTGCCCGAACCGTGGCCAGATCGTCATTGGTTAGGCTACGTTGCCGGAACCATCTTTATTCTCCAAGAATCACCAACTGATCCCGTAGGTTTTGACGTCGTTTTAGGATCAACATTGCCGCTAGGGGCGGGTCTATCGAGCAGTGCGTCATTGACCACGGCAATTGCTCTAGCAGCAAAACTGGAGCTCGGTCTGGAAATCGGTTGGCGTGAATTGGCCTGCGTCTGCCAATCCGTGGAGCATCGATTTCAAGGCGTTCCGTGCGGTTTGATGGACCAATGGGCCTGCTTGTTGGCAAAACCCGATCATTTGGTGATGATCGATTACCTTGATGAAACGTTTCGCCACATTCCCTGGAACAATCCCGATTTTATCTTTTTGATTATTAACTCAGGGGTCAAACACCAATTGGTCGATGGGCACTACGCCGAACGTCGCCAATCGTGCCAATTAGCTGCATCGCAGTTGGGCGTCGGTTCACTTCGGCAACTCATAAGTCCGACGATTGATGGACCCAAGATTTTGTCGCAGTCAAACCTTGATCCTGTTGTGCAGCGCCGTGCCAGGCATGTCATTTCTGAGATTCAGCGAACTGCTGATGCCGTGGCAGCCATTGAATTGCAGCGTTGGGAGGAGCTGGGTCGCTTGATGAACGCGAGCCACCAGTCATTGCGTGACTTGTTTGAAGTCAGTTGTGTAGAGGTTGACCAATTGGTGGCTATTACCCAGAACCAAATCGGCGTTTTGGGATCGCGAATGACGGGAGGAGGATTTGGCGGTTCGACGATCAGCTTGGTTGAACGTCAGCGGGTTGCTGATATCGCCGATACGATTCTCGATCAGTACGCCTCCGCCACAGGAATCGTGGCGACCGCCTTTTGGACAACGCCTATGTAAAACACAACTCCTACCGCATGAAGCCCTGAGTTATCATCCAAGGCTCAACCCACGGCCAAACTTTATTGGCGGAAACCCAGTGATCTTGTTTGTATGAAATCGTAGTCCCGGCATCTTGAATCTCTGGCGACGGAATCCAAGAGTTTGCGTGAGCCATTTTAAGTTTCGGTTTCGCTGCACCGCTTTCGAAAATAAGCTCATGCGGTTCGTGTTTTCCCATTGGCCATGGCGTTCCGCCCATGCCCGCATGCGTGCACATGAAATATCGTTCTTCGTATTTCGTAAACCCGGAATAATATTTATATCCGGAATTTCCCATGGTCTCGCGGGAGGAACTTAACGGATCGCGACGGGCGTGGCGGACATTTTTGACATTTTTTGAAATGACCATCGAATCGATGTCGGGCGATCGATCGACACAGTCAAACAACATCATGGCTTTGACTGGAATCTTGGCTTTCTCAAGTTGTTGGGCCACGACAACGACACCGGCCGCACCGCGACTGTAACCGCAAAGCAAAACGTCGAGCGTCGGATCACAGCGCAGTTCCTGTTGGATATATATGATTCCCGTATTGATCGCGCCGATCAAATTCCCACCGTGGATTAGTGGACCTCGCATGTACTTTGACAAGCTGCTCTTCGTGCAGATTGTGCGGACAAAACTTTTGGCGAAATTCTGGTCGTACGCTTTATCGCGCGCCTCGCGATTGAACCAATAAGGATCAGTGCCATCGATACCAAAAACAATTGAACGGGCCATAAAAAATCTCGCTGTTTTCCAGAAGATCAACAGTAAATGCGTCGTTTCCATAAGAGGCGTAAGCGAGCAGATCAATGGCTCAAAAAATTTTGGTCCGCTCAAAATCTGCCGCATTTCCCGTGATTTTTGTCAATTTCGAAACAAAAATCGCGAACAAGATCTTTCCCCCGGGACGCCACCAGCGTTGGATGTGATCGCGAGGTCAAAGTCCTGCAATTGCGTCCAGTCGAGACTCATTATGGACTGCGAAGTGCCGTGACTACGTTGCGTAACCGCAAGAGGCGGACTGGCAAACGCTATTTGTACAGAAGGCTCTGCGATACCCTGTCTACTTATTCTGGTATAAGACGATAGGCATTCTTGGAGCATTTAATGAAAACATCTGGTATGGCTTTGATCTGCTGGATTGGAAATACAATCGAAAACGGTTGGCCCTATTCAAGACTTCCTTTTAACAACATCCCTTCAAGTTCCCAGTAGGCATTCCAGTAGCGTTCTAGTGAAGTCAAATACAGCAAGTTCGTTTGAGCGTTTGTTTTCTGGGCTGTAATTAAATCCAAGAAACCGATTTCTCCAGCGCGATATGCGGCGTCGATTAGTTGCAAAGACTTTTGTGAGTTGGCAATCATGCCCTCAGGAGAACGGTAAGCTTGAATTTGTTGCCTCGCATTTTCAAAATCTTGAAACACTACCGCCAAGCGTTGCTGGAGACCCAATTCAACTCTTTGAACGGCCTGTTCCGCTGCCATCCATTCGGATCTGGTTTGCTGGATATTGCCTTGGTTCCAATCGCGCCAAGGAATCGGCATCGAGACTTGCAGATTGGCATTAGCTCCTCCAGTGCTTTGATCGTACTGGACAACCGATTCAACGTCGACATCCGGTTGGGCTTCGACGCGTGCGCGTTGCCACGTGGCTTGAGCGCGTTCGCGTTCTGCCAGCACGGCCAATAACTCGGGGCTTTGTTGTTGCAATTGACTCCAGTAGGTGGCCGCTTCTATTTCGATGGTGGCGGCAGTCAAATCAGCGGCAAGGACAACCGGCGGCGAATGTGGTATTCCCACCACGGCAATTAACTGAGACCAACGGGCCTCACGGGTAGTCTGCGCATTCGCCAATTCGACTTGCGTCGCTTGTTGCTCTACGGTTGCTCGCAATATATCGATCTGGGTCCCCTCCCCTGCCCTTTGCAGGGATTCGGCAGCAGTAACAGCTTGAGTCGCAATTTCGGCAAGACGTTCTAGGATTGCCACTCGCTCCTGAGCCACTAACACTTGATAATAGTTTTGTCGCACATCGGTCAAGACTCGTTGACGTTGAATTTCCAATTGTTGCCGAGCAACATCCAACTCCAGGCATACGATTTGTCGGTTCCAATCTAATTTGGATTGCCGGACGATTTGTTGTCCAACATACATTCCAATTTGCTCGGCTTGTCCGCCCGAATACAACTGTTGACCCGAGAAACCCAAATGCGTATTGGGGCGCAATCCGACTTGTAACCACTTGCCCTCCAAGGCCGCTATTTTTTCTTGCAGTTCTTGCAGTCCAGGATGATTGGCAAGTGCCGTTTGTTCTACACTTGGAAGCGAATTATCCCCGCCCAAGCCCATACTTTTGCTGATTTGGGTCGAGGTTGAAACCGCTGAACTTTGATGTGCGGCCGTTGCCTGGAGAGGATCGTTATTAACAGGATTGCTTAGTTCCTTAGGGCCTTTTTCCACCTCACCTGCAGTCCCAATTTTAAAATCTTGTTTCTCCGAGACAACGACGGTTTGTGGCGCCGATATTTGCTTTCTGATGTGACCAACGCCCAATTCAGTTCTGGCCTCGGCAGATTTTCCAACGACATTCACCACAGATGATGAATTTTTGGAATGGAAAATTGCCCCCGAAGATTGGCAGCCAGCAATTGCGATTATGGCGCACCAGGCTGTACCCCACCTAATAGTTAGGATTTGAGATTTTTTCGTGTTTTCTGAGGTTTTCGCGTCCATTTGCAATTCGCCAATCGCTTCTCTTGGGTCACAAAACGCCGGTCATGCGGCCGGCAATGGCTGTCGGTTATATCGGCCGCGACTAGCCAAGAGTATTATTCGGGCTATGATTCTTGTGCTGACTTTGCCTAAACAATTCGTTACGATGTCCTGTTGTGTGGGCTAGGCAAGTTGTATTGGCGCTCGTCAAATCGGCCACTTCGGGTTGGCCACTTATGATTTTCAGGTTTTTGATATCTCTGTTGATCGCGATAACCGCCAGTGGGCCCCACTGGTGCTGCTGTACGGCCATAGCGATTGGCAACCAATGGCAACTGATTCAGAACTTGGTTATCGGGGATTCTCCGTCCTCCCAGCACGCAGTCGAATTGCGCGACAACACCAGTCAACCGACCTGTCCACGGTGTATTGTGCGACAACAATCCACACAGGCCAGCCCCAAGTCACTCGATTTGTTTGGCGTCCATGACACGACAGCGAATGGCAAATTGCAAATTCGTTCCCTGGAATCCAATTCGCTTCCCTCTGACCTCAGTGAATGTCATTGCCATCAGCGATCACCCTTTGTCTCGACGACCGGACATTCGACTGCAGAACAAATATTGCTTGAGCTCGAAATCCCCTTGAACCATTCAGACTCGACTGCACTGGCTTTCATTACGACTGTACCTGCAAATCAATGGAACTCAACACGAGATCGCATTGACGCGTCGACATCCCGACTTTGGGGCCGACAAATCCTCCGCGCCTACCAAATCCTTCGTTGTTGATCTCTCGATTACGCTAATCACGATTGTCCTCAATCGTGCCAAATTCAAAGCAGAGCAAAGAAGCAGAGCAAAGTAGCACGATTTTCTTCAATCGTGTCTGATTCAGAACAGAGCAAAGTGGCTCAATTGTCCTCAATCGTGTTCCTGCGATCTATTTACACTCTCTGTAAACCACATCTCAGCGACATCCAAACAACATTTAAAAATCATTTAAAAAACATCAATCATCGTGGAGAGTTTCAATGCGCAATATCAATCGTTATCACCTCACAAACATGCTCTTGGTTATGGCATTTGTCGGATTCCTGTTAATCGGATGTGATTCATCGAATCCAACACCTGATACCAACAAATCCTCAACACCATCCCCGGCCGGACAACCCCAAGATCAATCCGCCGTTGATGCCGACGGCAAGATTCGACATGCTCATGGCGAAGAAGGCGAGCACGAACATATTCCGGGCGCTCATGGCGGTGTCATCGTTGCTTTGGGCCGCGACAGCTACCATGTCGAGCCCGTCTTTGATGGTGACGGCACGATCACGCTTTACATGTTGCAATCCGACGAAACGAAAGTATTGGAAATTGACGCCACAACCTTGGCGGCGCATATTAAATCCGCCGACATGCCTTCATCCATGCCTTTCGAATTTCAACCGCTGCCGCAGGCGGATGATTCTGCCGGCAAGACCTCTCGTTTTGTCGCCGCCATTCCAGAAGCGTTTCGCGGCAAAACGACGGATATTGTCGTACCAAGCTTGCGAATCGAAGGTGAGCGGTTTCGTTTATGGTTTAGCTCACCCGAATTGCATTCCTCCAATGCCGTTGAACATTCGATGCCCGCCAAAGTTGCCGATGACTCCGAACGCGAACTTTATTTGACTCCCGGTGGCCTTTATACAGCCGCCGATATTGAGGCCAATGGCAACCAAACTGCGTCACAAAAATTTGCCGGATTTCAATCGGCCCACGATATGAATCCACAAACGGGCGACAAGATTTGCCCGGTGACCCAAACCAAAGCTAATCCAAAATGCAGTTGGATTGTCAACGGAAAAACCTACGAATTCTGTTGTCCGCCGTGTGTCGACGAGTTTGTGAAAATGGCCAAAACGTCACCTGAGAAAATCTTATCGCCCGAACAATATGTAAAGTAGGCTCAGTTCGATGAACGATCGCAAACCAACCCGGTGTCTAATAGTACTGCTGTGCCTAATTAGCTGGTCAACGATCTGGGCGCATGAAGGTCACGCGCCATTGCCCACCAAAGGTATTGAAGTTGACCCAGCTAAGGGTACCTTGTTGCTCACCAAACCAGCTCGCGAAGCGCTGGGGCTGCAAACCATTGAAGTCACCCAACAACGGTTTCAACAACACTGGTTGGCTTATGCCAAACTCGAAGCCCCATGGCAACAGAGTGCCCAGGTCGCCTCGCAAGTCTCAGGAAAAATCTCGAGGATTTTTCGACAACCTGGGCAATGGATCGAGGCCGGTGAACCATTGGCCGAAATCGAAAGCTCTGAGCTTGAAGTCTTACAAGCGGACTTGGTTCAAGCTAGTCTGGCGACTCAATTGTCGCAAAAATTGTTGGATCATTATCAATCGCTCTCGGGAGCAAGTATCACTACGGGACAATTGCAACAGACTCAGTCGGACCATTTGACCAATCTCAATCGCCAAGCGATCGCGCGTTGGAAACTTATCGGACTGGGTTTCGATCCGGAACGATTAGAAGCGTTGACAGCGGGACAAGCAAGCTCGCTGCAACCGACACTAACGCTCACCAGCCCTATTAGCGGCAGAGTTCACCACAATGACCTCACCGTTGGAAAAGTCATCGCGCCTGGCGAGCATTTATTTGAGGTCGATCATCTATCTCAAGTCTGGTGTCGCATCGATGTCTTGGAACATGACTTGCCGCAACTGCAAGCCGGTTACACGGTCGAGATCCAATTGAATGCGTTGCCCGGCCAAATTTTTTCGACCCCGCTATTGTTGGTGGATGGATTGATTCAAACCGACCAACAACTGGGAGTCGCTTGGGCGGATCTCACCAATCTCGATCCTCAGAACCCAGAACTCTTGCCGGGAATGTTTGGCCAAGCCACCATTCGGGCGGCTTCGGATCAGGAACTGTTAACGGTTCCGGCGGCGGCCGTTGCTCGTGACGGCGCCGAACGATTTGTGCTGGTTCAACAAGAAGCGACGGCCAAAGCATCCCAGTTCATTAAACGTAATATCACGGTTGTACGAGAAACCACGACTACGATTCAATTTCGCAGCACAGACGTTTTTCCGGGCGATCTGGTGGTCACCGTGGGAGCGCAGCAATTGTTTAATTTTTTTGTCCAAAGCGTATTGCAGCTCAGCCCCGAGGCACGCGCCAATATTGCTTTAAGAGTTGAGCCGGTTAAACCCCAAATTATCGAACAGACCATTACGACCGTTGGCCGCGTCGAACTCCCTCCCGAACAACGTGCGTTGGCTTCGATCCAACTCAATGGCACGCTGCAATCGATTAACTGCAATCGCGGCCAAACCGTTCAAACGGGCGAGATACTCGGTCAAATTGCTAGTTTGGAATTTCTGGACTTACAGCTCCAATTCTTGCATTGGAAATTACTGGTCGAAAATTGGCAAATGACCAAAGAGAGGCTGCAATCGGCCGCAGATAAAAACTCGATTGCCCAACGGCAATTATGGGAAACGGAAAACCAATTCCAACAAGCCCAACGACAATTCGATAGTCTGCAGCGAAAACTTCAATCCTTGGGTCTAACCCCAGAAGAAATTACTAATTTGATCAAAGATCGTCAACCTCTGGCGACCTTGCCGTTGCGAGCACCTATTTCCGGTCGCTTGGTGCGGCTTAATAAGCGTCTGGGACAATCGATTCAAGCAGGCGAAGTAATTTTTGAAATTCATGATGCGCGATCGCCTTTGGTTCGAGCCTTTGTTGTCGAACACGAAACTAATCAGGTTCACGTCGATCAAAGTGCGCGACTGCGTATGGTAAGCTCGCCAAACCAGATACACCAAAGCCATGTCTTGCGGCTGGGGCAGACAATACAGGCAGACAATCGAACTCGATCGATTTGGCTGCAGCCCCATTTGTCATCACCGTCGACTTGGCTCCACGACATGTTAGCACAGGTTGATATCGTGATTGGGAAATCCGATCCGGTATGCGCGGTGCCGCGCACTGCAGTCGTCTCCGAGGGTTCTCGGCACTACGTGTTTGTGCAACTACCCGATCAGCGTTTCGAACGTCGAATAGTGGAACTTGGCGCAGTAGACGACCAACACGCTGAGGTCAAAAGTGGTGTTGCGATTGATGATTTAGTGGCCGTTTGGGGTGCGACGGAACTGCAATCCGCCTACAACTCGTTGCGTTAAACCCTTGTTGAATTGTATTTATGTGATTGCCTCAAAAGGAACTCATCGTGCTCAATCGCGTTATTCGCTTTTCCTTAGAGAATCGTTTGGTCGTCATCGCGTTGGCGTTACTGCTAATGTTGCTTGGCAGCTGGCAATTGCGACAACTTCCGGTGGATGTATTTCCCGATCTCAATCGACCGACGGTTACGATCATGACCGAAGCGCGGGGATTGGCGCCGGAAGAAGTCGAAATGTTAGTAACCCGCCAGCTGGAGTTTCTGGTAAATGGAGCCACCGGAGTACAACGGGTTCGATCGGCGTCGGGAATCGGATTATCAATCGTCTGGGTCGAGTTTGAATGGGGCACGGACATTTATCGCGACCGACAGATTGTCGCAGAAAAATTGCAACTTGCCCGCGAGCGGTTGCCGGCCGACGTGAACCCGGTTATGGCGCCGATCTCGTCGATCATGGGCGAAATCATGTTGATCGGGCTACGACATAAGGAGCCTGCGACCACGCCGGAACAAGAACTGACTCAAGGCTTGGAGCTCCGCACCTTAGCGGAATTCACCTTGCGCAATCGCCTTTTGGCAATACAAGGTGTTTCACAAGTGACCGTAATGGGTGGCGTACTCAAACAAGCCCAGATTTTGACTTCGCCAGCGCGGTTGGCGGCGCAAGGAGTGTCTCTCGATCAATTAACACGCGCCGCTGCCAGCGCAAACGCATTGGCCGGTGGAGGCGTCTTGCAACAAGGGCCCCGTGAATCACTGATTCGAATCTCTGGTCAGGGCCTCACACTGGAGCAAATTGCTCATGCACCGGTGTTGTGGCGCGACCCGCAACCCGTATTGATTCAGGATGTTGCCGATGTTCGCTGGGCCGGCCCGGTTAAACGTGGTGATGGCAGTGTTTTGCTGCGGCAAGAGAATGGACAAATCAGCGGAGGATCAGCCGTTATCCTTGCCATTCAAAAACAACCCGATGTTAATACCCTCGTCCTCGATCCTCGAGTTCGCGACGCACTCTCGCAGATTCAACAGGAACTCCCCCCTGGAATCCAGATCGAACCAGAAGTATTTCGTCAAGCCGATTTCATTCAATCCGCAGTGAACAATGTGATGGAAGCGGTTCGCGATGGAACGATTTGGGTAATCGTTGTGCTCTTTATTTTCTTGTGGAATTTTCGCACAAGTGTCATTACGTTAACGGCGATTCCTTTGTCGCTGCTGATGACCCTGTTAGTTTTCGCGTGGTTTGGCATCTCCATCAATACCATGACACTGGGCGGACTTGCCGTTGCAATCGGTGAACTGGTCGATGACTCGATTGTCGATATCGAGAACATCTTTCGACGACTCCGAGAGAATCGACTCCGGGCCCAACCTCAACCGGCCTTGCGAGTGATCTTCCAAGCGTCCAGTGAGGTCCGCAATTCAATTGTGTATGCCACACTGATTGTGATTGTCGTTGTGATTCCACTGTTGGGACTTTCGGGTCTCGAAGGTCGAATGTTTGCACCATTGGGGATCGCTTACCTTACGACCTTGGTGTGTTCTCTAGTTGTTTCACTGACGGTGACACCGGTCTTGGCTTCCTGGCTGTTACCACAAGCTCGCTTCATGCAACACGACCGCGATGCTTTGTTAGTGAGATTTCTCAAGTGGATCGACACCAAACTGTTGCACTGGACACTGCACCGCCCACGCAGAATTTTGGCCGCCACAGTGCTCGCCGCATTGTTTGCCAATTGGTGCGTATGGAATATGGGTTCGGAATTCCTTCCAGAATTTAACGAAGGGACCTTGACGATAAATTTGCAAACAGAGCCGGGCACAAGTCTGTCTGAAAGCACTCGCGTCGCCAGTCGGGCCGAAAGTCTATTGCTGGCCGTTCCGGAAGTGATGTCGGTTGCCCGTCGTACGGGTCGCGCTGAACTGGATGAACATGCCGAAGGGATTCACTCCTCCGAAATCGACGTTCGCCTGAAGAGCCATACGGTCTCAAAGCCGGGTTGGATCCACGCCGTTTGGCGCGCGATCCCCGGAATGCATCACTGGGGAATCGAACAAATCGGACGACGACGCGCTGAAGTAATTAGCGATGTGCGCGAACGGATTACTGAACTTCCCGGCGTGAAAGTCAATATTGGCCAACCCATTTCGCATCGACTCGATCACATCATGTCAGGCATTCGAGCTCAAATTACGGTCAAGGTCTTTGGCAATGAACTGCGAACCTTGAGAGACCTTGCTCACGAAGTTGAACATGTGCTCGGCGAAGTACCAGGCGTTGTCGATTTGCAAATGGAACCGCAAATCGAAATTCCACAATTATTATTGAGGGTTAAACGCGAAATGGCCGCTCAGTATGGCCTCTCGCCAGGCGCAATTGCCGAAATGTTAGAGACCGCCTACAAAGGTCGAAGTGTCAGTCAATTGCTCGATGAAGACCGCTGGTATGATCTGGTGGTCTGGTTTGATGAAGCGTCGCGGAGTGATCCATCGGTAATCCAACAGACCATCATCGATACGCCATCAGGTCGCAAAGTGGCATTAGGTCAAGTGGCCGAAGTGGTCCAAACTACTGGCCCCAATACGATTAATCGCGAGAACGTCGAGCGCCGAATTGCCGTTTTCTGTAATGTCGCCGGCCGCGACTTAGGGCGAGTGGCTGAAGAAATCGAAGCTAAATTGCAACCCTTGCGACAGCGCTTACCCGCACTGCCTGGTTCCTGGCGTTTAGAACTGGGAGGGCAATTCGAAGCACAACGACAGGGGGCTTGGCAATTGCTTATTTTTGGTTCTTTGGCCGTACTGGTAGTCGCAATCTTACTTTGGAAATGTTTGGGTTCTTGGGCTGCTGCCTTGCAAGTCCTTTTAGTTAACCTACCACTGGCGGCATTGGGCTCGGTGTTGATGCTGTTGGCACTCAACCGTCCCAATTGGGAAACACTACTTGCCGCTCCATGGTGGCAATGGCCCGGAATTTGGGCCGGTGTCACAACACTGTCGCTGGCCCATTGGATTGGTTTTATTACTTTAATTGGCATCGTCAGCCGCAATGGAATCATGATGATCTCGCACTACCTACATTTGATGGAAATCGAGGGCCAGCCATTTTCAAAAGCTACAATTATTCGCGGCAGCTTAGAGAGATTGTCACCGGTCATGATGACAGCCATGACCACCATTATCGGCCTTGTCCCACTGGCGCTGGGTGCGGAAGAAACAGGCAAAGAAATTTTGCATCCCTTGGCACTGGTCGTTATCGGCGGGCTGCTCAGCTCCACGCTTCTCGATCAGGTTGTCACGCCAGCTGTATTTTGGTTAGTCGGTTGTTGGCTGGGTCCTGACGTTTATCGGCGCCAAGCGGTCGCGCTCGACTTGCATACACAAAACTGGGCTGATAGTGCTAGCAACAAGCCGGATGTTATTGACTTGGGTGTGGATGTCCATTAAAACCGTCCTCAAGTTTGCTCGGTCCGACCCAGGACATTTTTGACTGAGGAATTATGAGTACAAATCGCATTCAGATTGGTCAGTTGTTAACGCTCCAACCGCCTCCAACTGGAAAATCGCCGCCCCAGAATTCACCGACTAGTGATAGCTTAACGGCGAAGAAAAAGTTGCAGGACCATGAGGCCGCATTTCCAGCGAGTCCGACATTTCCTGCGAGTCCGGCATTTCCTGCTGGACAAAGTTCTGGGACGACCGCCGGTCGCACGTTGGGATCAACCGTTGGATTGCCAACGGGAGATTGTCCTCGACTTTTTTTACCACTGCATTACGAACCGAATTACAAGTATCCATTGATTGTCTGGCTGCATTCGGGCGGCGATGATTCGGCACAATTGTTACGGGTGATGCCGGGCATTAGTCTTCGCAACTATGTGGGTGTGGCACCCGCTGGCAATTTGGGAAATCCGGCCCAAGGTAATCAGTGGAGTCAGTCTCCATCGGGAATCAGTGCGGCGGTTGAGCGGGTATCGCAAGCGATTGACCATGCGCAGATAAAGACCAGCATTCGACCAGATCGAGTATTTTTAGCTGGGTATGGCAATGGTGGGACCATGGCGTTGCGGGTTGGATTTGAGTTATCGCATTTAGTCGCCGGGGTGTTGTCGTTTAATGGACCATTTCCTCAAGGCATGACGCCACTGCGCGATTGGATGAGTTGTCGCAAGGTTCCATTGTTTTGGTCACACGGGCGGAAGAGTGAAGAGTTTTGCGAGGGCAAGCTGTGTGATCAATTAAAGCTTTTGCACATTGCTGGATTCAATGTCACATTGCGGCAATATCCACACGGGGACGAGCTTCCGGCCACGGCCCTGAGCGACGCCAACCGCTGGATCATGGAATCGATCTCTTCGGCGATTGTTTAATCGGCGATTGTTTGATCTCTGTGCAAAACTGTCTAGCTGTCAAACTTTCGCCCCTGCCAGCAAGAAGGTCGCGCAGCTTTCGAGAATCGCTTTTGCATGTTTTTTTAGGTGCATTGCCGCAACTTGTCAGGTCGAAGCGGGGCCTGTGCGGAAACCAATCTAACGGTCTCACCCCAATTAAAACGAAAACGCAAGAAAGCTTAACTGACAAGGAAGCAAGAAAAGTCCTTGGTTTATTGACGTCTATACAACAAACTTTGCTCCCCTGCCAGCTTGCTGCTCATCGTACCACACAAGTCTTCAGGAATTATTAAATTTTTGGTGAACCCGAGGTTGGCCACAGTAGTAGTTGTGTTATTGAATGGATTCCCAGTAATATCGATTACGGAGATGCTAAGTTGTT
>JBGSMY010000169.1:0-12411 GCA_041739975.1 Pirellulaceae bacterium | reverse complement strand
AACAACTTAGCATCTCCGTAATCGATATTACTGGGAATCCATTCAATAACACAACTACTACTGTGGCCAACCTCGGGTTCACCAAAAATTTAATAATTCCTGAAGACTTGTGTGGTACGATGAGCAGCAAGCTGGCAGGGGGGAACTACCGTAGTCGCCACTGTCCTCAACGGCGATTTGTATTTTGCGTTCTAGCTGCCAAACTTTCGCTCCTGCCAACAAGCTGGCAAGGGGGCGACTACCGTAGTCGCCGCTGTCCTCAGCGGCGATTGGTGTTTAGCGTTCTAGCTGCCAAACTTTCGCCCCGTCAGCGAGTTGGCAAGGTAGCAAAGTTTGTTGGCTAAACGACATTTAAGCTTTTTTGACGAACTCGGATTTCAACGCCATGGCCCCGATGCCGTCGATTTTGCAATCGATATCGTGATCGCCGTCGACGATGCGGATATTTTTGACTTTGGTACCACCTTTGACCACGCCGCCTTTGAACTTCAGGTCCTTGATGACAACCACGGTATCGCCTTCGACGAGCACGTTGCCATTGGCATCGCGAGTAGCATCATCGACTATTTGCTCAACTGCCCCGGCAACGCATTCATGAGCGCAGCTTGGACAGATCAGCAATACACCGTCGGCGTAAGTGAATTCAGAATTGCATTCGGGACAGTTCGGTAAAGTGGTCATGTCTGGTTGATCGCGGTGGTTAAACTAGATTACCGACTGTTGCAAATCGGCGAATTTGTAAGGCTTGAATATATGCGAGCGGCACATCTCTCGACAATTGCAATTGTTGGTCGGGCACGCTATGAGGGATTCTGCCAAATCGTTGCCGAGATCTTGACTTTCGTGTATTTTGTGCCATTCGTGGTCAATTCAAACCACCTTAACCAAATACAGCAACGACGGCCTTCGCCTATTACTTTACACCTCTCGCCGTGTTCCTTTTGGAAACATAACGCATTACGATTAAGCGCCGAATAAATTACTTCATCGGCAGACCTTCGATTGGTTTGCCATTGGTATCGAGGATTTGAAAGTGATGGATACCCGACTGTTGGCCATCGGAATATTTCCAGATAATTTGTTTGTGGCGATTGATCTCGAACAATTTCGGCGCATTTGGATCTTTGCCTCCACCCGCATAACTCGTGATCACAATATTTCCATTGGGAAGAACTTGGCCACCGCAAGGATCTTGTAACCAAGGTCCCGGCAGGTCGTCGTTGGTAAGTTGCCAAACAATTTTACCTGTAGCGTCAAAGTCGACAACGCGGTTTCCGTGCGTGCAACACACCAGCGTATGACCTTCGCCATGTCGGATTGCGGTGAACGGCCAGGAATGAATCTCGCGTTTCTCGTCACCCGCAACGGCAGTCGGCAATTCATTCAAAACGTTTCCTTGGGCGTCGTAATGTCTAACGGCAAAATCAAAAAGGTGTGGTGCCAAGTAAGTGCCGTCGGGTAATTTCCTGGCCATTCTGGTTTGCATGTGATGATTCGATTTCTGGCAAGCGAGCGGGAACTCGACCAAAACTTTGCCGTTGCGGTCCAGTTCTAACAACCGAGGATTGGCACCGGCTTCCGTAATGACAAACGTTCCATCGGGTGTTGGGTGCGTACTATTGACTTCGTCTTGTGTACCCTTCCAAATCAACGTTTCCTTTCCGTCCGTGCCAATTTCCATGACCGCGCCACTGGGATAATCGGCTGACTTGGTGAGCGTCAAAATGATCCGGCCATCTTCGAGAACATATCCGTCACGGGTGTTATGCGGATAAGTCCAAGAAGGTTTTCCATCGGCCTCCATGATATAAGTCTTCGATCCACAAGCGAGAAAGCGTTGTGTCACATCGTCGCCAACAACTCGCTGTCCCAGCCACAATGAAGACAAGACGCAAGCAAATGCGACATAAAGCGGCGAATAGTGGGATTGTAAAATCATGGATTTGATTCTTTCATAAAAAGAGGGTGGCATGTGGTGCTCAATAACCGTCGCGCAATCGACATTTGCGACACCGATCGTTTCGCAAGCGATTGTACCCGCAACCATGGCGGATGTGGCGACTCTTCAACGAACAGCAGAGACTCGGCGACTTTCTAATGGATCACTTACCCAAGCTGTAATCAATTCTCACAGCACACCGCACTCGCAGAGCAACGATGAAATGATATCGCTTTTTGAGGTCCTCGATAACCAACTTAGACTTTTTTTCGTGGCGGCAATCTTTTTAATTCAGCCGATTGAATTCGGCAAAATTAATGCATGCCCCTCTCTATTGAGTTCTCCGGCCCGGTCTCGCCATTTGCCAGCACCAAATTCGAAATGTCCAATTCCAAAGTTTTGAGAATCCGTGGACGCCGGTATTCTACCGGCGTCATGAGCGGCAGTCGTGGACGCCGGTGTTCCACCGGCGTCACGAGCTGAGTTCTCGCCGCCAAAATTTCGCCACTTCCAGCAAGCTGACGAAGAGTTGGGAGTGCTCGAGTAGAAAAGACTCGTCTGTTGGTTCTCAAGCAGATGCCACATTGGCTCGACAAGTTTTTGCCATGGGTGGAGAAAACCACACTTAAACGCCTTACGAAAAAAGCACGACCTGCTTTATTCCGGTAGGGGTTTGCCTTTGGTCTCTGGGGCAAATGGCAACAAGATTAGTCCGACAGCAAAGATTGAACACATCGTCACTCCCGCGAAGCGATAATTCAAAGGCGCGGCAAAATCGGAATAGACTCGGCTGGTCAGTAGTCCCAGAAGCACGGGACCGATCGCGGCAATGTATCGCCCTACGTTGTAACAAAACGAAGTCCCAGTGCTGCGCAGACGTGTGGGGAACAGTTCTGGCAAATAAATGGCGTAACAAGCAAAGACCGATAGTTGAAAGAACCCCTGAATTGGGATCAACCACCAGATTTGCGACGGCGTCTTGAGAAACCAAAACACCGCCGCGATGGAAGCAGCGCTGGTAATGAATGAAAGTGCGAGAGCTTGGCGGCGACCTAATACTTGCGCTATCTTGCTAAACGTGAGCATTCCGAAAAAAGCGCCGATATTTAACATCATCGATGTATAAGCGGAATAAGTCGTTAGTTTTCCTTTCAGCTCCGCACCAGTAAAACCTAAGTCCTTAAAATGCGATTCAAATACAAACCGAGATAAATCGATACTGAAAAATCCGATGCCCCAGGTGCCAATTACACCAACGCTGGCTAATAACAACCCGATGATCGCGTTATAAGCCCAGCGCCGATCGGCAAACAGATCGCCGTACGTGAACGCACTGGTCTTGGCGAGTTCCCCTGAATCTTTGAGCCGTTGCCATTTTTCCGGTTCTTTGAGTTGCAGGCGAACGACCAAAGCGAGCAAGGCCGGCAAGGCACCGACCACAAACATCCACTTCCAAGCACTTCCGACAACCCCCGCCTCTTCCAATTGTCCGAGATACAAACTGACCAACGCCGCAGCGATGTTGCCAACGGCTGATAAAGCCTGCAGTAAGCCCAAGGCATGTGCCCGAGCTGCCGTCGGTACAACTTCAGCAACTAGCGCTACGCCCACGGCAAATTCGCCACCGACACCAAGTCCCGTCAGAAAACGAAAAAATGCAAATTGACTGTAGTTTTGAGAGAGCGCGCTGAGACCTGTACAAATCGAGTACAGCAAAATGGTCCACATCATTGTTCTGGCGCGACCGACGCGATCGCCCATCATGCCAAAAATTAATCCGCCTGTTGCCCAGCCAATTAAGAAAATGGCCGTGGCATGTCCGCCATATTCTTTCCGCGTGTCGCCTAAAAGCTTAGTCTCTTCGGCCGCCGACAATGGCTGAGCTGAATTCATGATCGCAGGCACGTCATCCCTTTGGATCAATTCGTTCATCGCTGGCACGCGGGCAAGATTAAATAATTGCTGATCGAGGCAGTCAAACATCCACCCGAGCGCTGCGATCACCAACACAAACCAGTGATATCGATTCATTTGACGATACCACGGCCGAGAGTCGAGGACGTCATCGTCTTTGGGAGCGAGTTCTGTGTTCAACGGAATAATCCTGCAACAGACTTTTACTGACCCAACTTAATTTGAACGATCAAACGGCAAATTCGGTTCCACTGTAACCGGGTGAACTGTCAATTCAAGGGGTGCGACGGGTTCAATCCATCTAACTTTTGGGCAGAGGCAGATTTTGTCCCGATTTTCCTTCTCTACCCTACGCGTCCGAGCAGTAGGTTTAAAAAAATACTGACAATCATCACCCCGTTGCCGTGAAAAATCCAATGGTATACTTGCAGCCGCGAATGCGTAGAGATACGGATTAACTGGCGGACTGTTATTGCTCTATCACAGTGTGAGGCAACGGGAGGAAGTCCAGAGTAAATGCCAATATCCATGAGCAAGGTGCGGCAAGCCGTTCCACTTGTTTCTAAAAATTGGTCGCTCTAAAATCGCTTCCGAGATATTTTGCTTTTTGGTAATCGGCCGCAGAACAAAGTATAAATTGGTGTTGCTCAAATTAGGTAAGGCAAATGGATTTTATTCATGAATAGTGGCGAGGCATCGAGCAGCGTCGTGCTCATGTCCGACCTGTCGCTGCAACAAGCGATTTGGGCCGTTGCTCCCGATGCATTGCTGGTCGATCCTCGGATCATTCGCCGAGTGATTCGGTTGGATCGCCGTCTGAAAGGACTGGGATTGCGGGTACCCCACGACCAGTCCTATACCATTGACCGCGCCCGTTTGCTGGCCTATGTCGATCGAGCCGAACTGGAGCCAGTCGGCGATTTGGCTCCGATGATGATCTTGCTTAACCGACCCACGGAACAAGTGAACGAAATCGCCGGTTCGCGATCGGAAATTTTGTTGCATTACTGGCGTCTGTTGTTTCAATCGCGCGTGCATTTGGAATTGGAACGCCGCTACCCTGAAGCCGAGCAGCGGAATTCTTTGGCCCAGGCGCGTCGAATTCAATTGGGCGAACTGGTGTTCGCCGAAATTCGAACGGTTCTGCTGCATGATCGATTGTTGTTTTCTGAACACACGGATTGGGAAGTGTACCGCGAATTCGCTGCGGTCGCTCTGGACGCGAAATATTTTGCACCTGAAACTTTGAATGCCCTCTTTCCCGTAATTACCGATTGGAATGCCGTCGATGCTAAATTAAGTCTGGACATCAATCATGAGGACATTTATCAAACGACCCGACTGTTGCCGGCCAATGCCGAGCAACTTGAGGAGCAGGTCGCGAAGGTGCACGCACGGCAACACGCTCCATCCCATTCACTGGATCTGGGCACTGCACCAAGGGAGGCGAGTTCGCGCGACGATCGTAACGATTACCAACAGCGCGCAATCCGCGCAGGGCAATTCGGAAACCACTTGAAAGCGGCGATTTACTGGAAATTGGCCGCGAATGCTCGTCAGACCGCCGGCGGCGCCAGCTATCAACAATCGTCGCTCAGCGAACTAAAGTTGCTCATCGACAAACTGCGGACGGCCCTGCGACAAGACGAAAGTAGCATCGACGAGTGGACTGCCGGATTGAGCCCTGTGTTGGAGTTGGCGACCAGCGGATTTTGGTCGGCTGAAGCTAGATTATTGTATGACTTACAAAAAATCTGCGTCGAGTCGGATGCAGAAAGTCGTCGGGCAAACTTGTTTGGATGGCTGACCTCTTTTGGTCGTGAGCCTTTAACCCGATCAATGCCGCTACTGAAATTTGTCCAGTTGGCCAAACATATTCGCTCCGCACAACGCCGCCTAGGAAAGACAGTTCTTGAAAAGGCTGATCGCGATCGGATCGGCTCACTTTTGGATCAGGCCGAAGAACTGGCTGAATCTCTGTTGCGTGAAACGATTCGTCCGGTCATCCACGATCAATTGGATCGCGTTGCATTGTTGCCCGAAAATGTTCCCGAACGAGTAGCCCGTCATAAACTCGTGGAAGAGATGTTAGACAATTTGGTTGAGTATGGCTATTTAACCAGCAGTATGTTTCGGGATGCACTGTCGAAAGGCGACTTAAAACTGCGCGATGTGTCTGGGCGGCAGTTGCTGATAGGTGATCAGTTTCTTTTGGCAGACCGGGGACTGTCCGTGCCACTTGATGGCATTTACCGCCCGGCGCCAATTTACATGCGTTGGTCGCAGCGGTTGAGTTCTCTGGCGTTTGGAACTAGTTTTGGGCGATTCATTACGATGCATTTGGCTCTGCCACTGGGTGGGGCTTTTTTGGCGGTCGAGGGTGTTCGGCATGTCATTGCAATGTTTCGCGGCGACCACCACGGTGGTCCGCAAACAGCTACAAACAAATTTCCCGCAGAAACGGCCGCGGAAACGACCTTGGAAACGGTCGTGGAAACGGCCGTGGAACATGTCGCACAAAGTTCGCCAACCGTGGCAAGCAGTAACGGGTACATGACGGCCGTGGTGCTGGCCACAGGATTGCTTATTTACCTCTTGATGCATCGGCCAAAATTTCGGTCAGTATGTGTTAGCTATTGTGTTTGGGCCATGCATGGGCTGCGCCAAGTGATTGTTGAGTTGCCGACAAAACTTCTGCGGATCCCCCTGATTGAACAGTTGTTGTACGGACCTGTATTTGCCCCTCTGCGAAACTATTTATTGAAACCTGGGTTGGCGACGGCTTTCCTCCTATTTTTGTTCCAGCCGATTTTTCCATTTGAAGATTTCCGAAATGTGCTTGTCGTTTTCCTGCTAAATGCACTGTTCCTTAATTCTCAAGCGGGACGTCATGCCGATGAGTGGTTCACGGACTTAGTACTGCGGGTGCTGGATGATTTGCGCGCGAAAGTCTTTGGCGTTATTTTGCAGTGGATATTGGACTTGTTTCAACGACTATTGATCGAGCTGGATCGCATTCTGCATACACTAGATGAATGGTCCAGGTTTCGCACGCGCGATAGTCGATTCGTTCAAGTTGGCAAATTCATCGCCGGATCGTTATGGGCAATCATCGCCTATTTCGTTGTTTTGGTGTCGACGTTGTTGGTCGAGCCACAAATTAACCCGATCAAACATTTCCCCGTAGTGACGGTGTCGCACAAATTGTTGTTGCCACTGGGACCGTTTTTTGTCAGTCGTTTGAGTCCTTTCATTGGTGCAACTCAAGCCAATACTTGGGTCTGGTCGACGATTTGGTTGATTCCCGGGATGTTTGGATTTTTGGTATGGGAGCTGCGAGGGAACTGGCGTTTGTATGCAGCCAACCGGGCTCGAACACTGCAGCCACAGGCCGTCGGTCATCACGGTGAATCTATGGTTGCTATGCTGAGACCAACGTTTCACTCGGGTACCTTGCCTAAATTATTCGCTCGGTTGCGTAGAGCTGCGCGAAAGCCAAAAAAAGGAACAGGAAAATGGCAACTCGCGCGACATCAGGCGGCCCTAAAAGTCAATCAGCGCCGAGTACAGCATTTTGTCGAACGCGAACTGCTTGAATTGCTGAGGCAGTCTGAAACCTTTGAAGCGTTGTTTCTAGAGGTACACTCCGTGCAATTGGCGACCAACCGCATACAGGTTGCGATTTGGAATCCATCGATCCCCGAGTCCATGCTGTTCGTTACTTGGGAAGAGTCCAATCGACAATTGGTTGCCAATGTCATCGACGACCAAATGTTAGATACCTTGTCGGCCTCGCAGCGCGACAGTTTGAAACTGGCATTAAGTGGATTGTTTCAGCGGACTGGCGTCGAGGCAGCGTCTGGCAGTATCGGCACAACAACTAGCCAGCCCATAGATTGGAACGAGTGGGCTTCTTGGTGGAGCAAGCAGAATCCATTCTAGGTTTTAACTCTGCACTAAAGCCAATCCATGGTATTCCGCTTCGTTGCAAAATCTTTCACGCGCTCAAAATGTTTTGCGAACCTTGTTGTGAATTGTTGATCTAAATCCGGAAGGTTCGGAAAATAGAAAAGGTTTTGAAAATGGACAGCCAACAAATTGAACGTCAATTCAACCGCATCGGTGCGAGGGTTAGGATTTATCCTCCGATACCACGACCCCATGTCGCTACGCCGGACATCTCGATTGATATTGGACGTGATCCAAAAGGCGAGCTTTTTTTCATCGCAGTTCAACCTGGCGTTTTGGATGAAACGCGAGTGATCGACGTCCAGCCTTCACTGCGACACTTGCTGCTCATGTCGGTTCAGGAAGGTGGAAAACACAAGTTTCTATGTGGGCATGACGAGCGTCATTGGTTTGTTGCGGCGGTTCCTGAACGCGCCAATGTATCCAGCGTGAGGACGGCGTTTGACGCATTGAAACCACCAGAGATTCATTGGCTCGAGCAAAAGCTGGGTGTGAAACATCAAAAGCGAAATCACCGTCGCAATGACGCGTTTGTGCGCCAAGGGGAATGGTTTTTTGTTCCTCTCGAACAGCAAACGACGCTAGATCTGCGTTGGATGTTACGCAATGAGCCAATTTCGCGTGGCCGAGGAAAGCCGCATATTTGTGAAGAGCTGGTGCGACTAGATGGAGAGTTGGTTTACGTATCGAATCGTTATCCTCAGGGATTGACAGAGTCAGAGCATTCGCGAATGCTCGATCGCAATCCTAAACTACGGCATTTACATTGGGTCGCCCAGCGACGAAACCCGATGGTGTATGTGCGCGGGCGCGTGCGTCACCCTGACCACAAAACCAATTGCTTAGTTGGATGGCACCAAGTCATGATGAACACGGAATATCAATCGCTGGCTATGCGTCACGTTGCATTCTTAGATTAAAGCCCCGAAACCAGTCGGGATTTCGGAAGACCACATTCAATTGGGGGGGGGTAATGTAATTGGTGGTTAAATCCGCCAAGGTGTTTTCACCGTCCAGTCGATTTCTGCTTAGCCCGGGCGTGAATATAACTAATTAGGCACGGGAAGTTTTATTGAACGGCTTTACGCTCGACAGGCTTCGCACTAGCTACCACGAATCTCATATTGGAAAGATTGCCATGTTAACAAAAAACCTAATTCTAATTGCCGCGATATTCACGGCCTGCAGTTTCCTCCTCGATACAAACGAGGCGCAGGCCCAAGGCTGGCGAAACAATAGCCGTGGCTATAACCAGCGCGGACAGAACGCACGCGTTTATAACTATAACACTTCTCGTGGTTCCGTTTACGCGAATCGATCGTACGGGAATCAATATTACAGTCCTTACGGAAACTATTCGTCGAATTACGGAAACTATTACGGTAATAGCTATCCGAGCAATTACGGCTACACGAGCTATTACTCCTATCCAAGCAACTACGGATATACGAGCAATTACTCTTATCCGAGCAACTACGGATACCAGAGTAATTATGGATACTACCCACAAGGCGGAATCAGTTTCAGTTTTGGCAACGGCGGTTACAACAATTATCGCCGGTTTGGATACTAATTTTACGGCTCAAGCTTTAAAGTAAACCCATTTCGCGCTGTGTCGAATACGAATTCGTATTTGGCACAGCGCGAAATTTTTTTGGCTCTTCGAAGAATCTGGTGATAAAAAAGACTTAACTACGAAAAACACGATAAACGAATTGGGGGTTGCGTCAGACTGGTTCCGGGGGAACTGGCGGCAAGGTGAACTCGCCGCGACACGCTTTTTCGCGCCGGCCACTCAGAGTGGATCGGGAAGCTTCGCCAAACGTGGCCAATCGACCAGAGGAACCTGAAGCCCGTATAATCCAAGCCGGGTGCCAGCGGACGCTGTGAGAAAAATCGTTATCTTGGTTTATTGCAATCGAATCTCCCCCAGCAAGTCAATAAAATTCCTGGATATCCAGTTTTCTAGTGTTTCAAGTGGAATTTCGTTGCTACCTGACTTACTAACAAAAAGTGAATTGTTTGCCGCGCTCTGTTTTTTAATCGCTTAATTTCAGCAAAGCGTTTAATTTTTATGCCGTTAAAATCATCCTATTAGCTTGGGGAAACGGAAACATTCTGAGTCGCGAAACGCTGGATCATTTTAACAACCTCGACGATTACAACTGGCGTCACTGAACAGGCCACAATGACCGCCCATTCGACTATCGTGGGAGGTACTGTTCCCAGAACACGTTGCAGCAGTGGCAGGTAAACCGCAGCCAGCTGCAAGATCAAACAGACACCCACGGCCCACCATAGCCAACCGTTAGTCGATGTTCGCCAGTTAAAAATTGAGCGCCGTTGTGAGCGCGCATTAAAAGCATGGAATACTTGGGCAAGAGCCAGCGTCATGAACGCCATGGTTGTCGCGCGTTGTAGGCCATCGTTCGTCGTCCCGTGCCATCGCATGCCGACCCCAAAGGCAAACAATGTGACAATTGTCAGCAGCAGGCCTTGCCAAACAATTAGTCCAATAAAAGGCAATGTAAGCAGCGATTCTTTCGGGTCCCGCGGCGGCCGCTTCATCACATCCGGGGCTGAAGGCTCAAGTGCCAACGCGAAAGCGGGAAAAATATCGGTAATTAAATTGAGCCATAAAATTTGCAGCGCCACCAAGGGCAACGGCCAGCCAATCATTAACGCGATAAATACGACAAGAATTTCGGAAAGATTGCAAGAAAGTAAAAAATGTAAGAATCGCAAGATGTTACCGTAAATAATTCTCCCCTGCTCGACGGCTCCGACGATGCTTGTGAAATTATCGTCAGTGATTACCATATCCGCATTTTCCTTGGCAACCTCCGTGCCTTTGATACCCATGGCGATACCGATATCTGCTTGCTTCATTGCAGGAGCATCATTGACGCCATCGCCGGTCATGGCCACCACATGACCTTGTTGCTGTAGCGCCTCAACGATTTTTAATTTGTGTTCAGGTGAAACGCGGGCAAATACCGCGGCATCTGCCACGACCTTTTTCCAGGCCTCAGCGTCGAGATCGATTAGTTCGCGACCGTGGATCGTGCGCAATGCTCGCCCGCTTGGATCGATGTCAATTCCTAGTTGTCGCGCGATCTCGGCCGCTGTAGGCTGTTGGTCGCCAGTAATCATGATGGTCCGGATGCCGGCCTCGCGACAATTGGCGATAGCGGCTTTCGCTTCGTCACGTAATGGGTCGCTCATACCTACCAAACCCACAAAGACAAGTTCTTTGTCAAAGGCGGTTTCATCGTAGTCTGGTGGAAGTTCACGATAGGCCAACGCCAGTACTCGCAGCGCAGTACCGGCTAATTGTTGATTCGCATCTTTCCAGTATTGCCGATCGTCTGAAGTAAGACTTTCGACTTCCACCCCCCGGAGCTGAGAACTGCTCGCCGCGATCATCTGCGAGGGGGCACCTTTGACGAAGGCAATCGTTTTTTCGTCCGGAGTACGATGAACTGTGACCATCCGTTTACTTTTGCTGTCGAAGGGAACCTCGCTGAGTCTTGGAAATTCATCTGCGAGAGACGATTGATTGAAGCCTGCTTTTTCAGCTGCAACTACCAGCGCCGCTTCCGTAGGGTCTCCCATTACCGTATTTCGATCGGCGCTTCGTTCAATTTTTGCATCGTTGCAAAGGAGCCCGATGCGCAGTGCTAATGCAAGGTGCTCGTCGACATTGGGATCCAGGGTTTGGTTGTCTATCTTAAAATTACCTTCTGCCGAGTAACCTGTGCCGGTCACGTCGATCTGACGTCGATCGAGCTTATAGACGCAGGCGGTCATTTCGTTTTTTGTCAAGGTTCCAGTTTTGTCGGTGCAAATGATGGTCGTTGAACCCAAAGTCTCGACCGCGGGTAGTCGACGGACAAGTGCTCGCATCTTCGCCATTCGTTGCATGCCCAAAGCCAAGGTCATGGTAGCAACTGCTGGCAGCCCCTCGGGAACAGCAGCGATGGCCAATGTCAATCCAATCTCAAGCATATGAACGACACTGCCGACACCGCGCAACCAGCCTGTCACCACAATGACGATGCACAACGTTATGACTAGACCAATCAAGATGCGTCCCATCCCGGCGAGTTTTTGCTCTAATGGCGTATCCCGGTTCGTTGCGTCATCGATTAGTTTTCCAATTTTTCCAACTTCGGTTTTCGAGCCCGTGGCGGTCACCAATAATCGACCGCGTCCGTCGGTGATGGTGGTGCTGAGAAACGCCATATTGAGCCGGTCTGCTAGCGCGAGGTCAATGTCTTCGAGGGCCTCGGCTTGTTTGCTTACTGCAGTAGATTCTCCAGTCAACGCTGCTTCTTCGATTTGCAAACGAGCAGACTCGACGACGCGGCCATCAGCTGGTACCCGTGCGCCGGCTGTTAGTACGACGAGGTCGCCGGGGACTAACTCGGCTGCTGGAATTTTTGTTTCCGTGCCATCGCGAATGACTTGGGCGACTCGCACCGATTGATTCTGCAAGGCCGACAACGCCACGGCCGCTTTCCATTCCGTGAAGAAACCAATGGCCGTGTTGATGACGATGACAACCAGAATAGCCACTGCTTCAACAT
>JBGSMY010000163.1:0-4949 GCA_041739975.1 Pirellulaceae bacterium | reverse complement strand
TAACGTGATGCAGTAAAACATAAGCCGTTCCCGGTTGGCTGATGGAAGCAAATGCTCCGATTACAGCGTCGGTGGCCAGCGTTGCCCGCAGCACATCGGATTCAAACCATCGTTCCAAAATAGGCCGGGCTGCTCCCGATAAAATCTCAAGTGCTTCAGGCAATTGATTGCCAAGTTTTTTTAGGGCTCCATGAAACCGGCGGGCTTGATTCCACTCTCTGAGGCGTTTGCCCCAACCAATTCGTCGCCATGATTTGGGCATCGGCAACAGGTCCAAGGCCGGTTCGTTCAAGATAGGCTCGATGATCTCGGCGACTTGTTCTAACAACGATTCGTAGCGCGGAAAGGCCTCTGCATCTGACTGAGAAAATTTGGCGATCTGTTGTTGATTTTCCGCTTGTCGCGGGCCTAACATTAAATAGCGACCGTCGCGAGTCGGCGTGAACGAACTGGGATCGCGTCGCAGTATCTCTAATCCATTTTCTTTTAATTGCAGATCGCGAATAATCTCGGGCAATAATAGGCTCACGACATATGAAGCCGTCGAGACTTGGTAGCCAGGCCACAGTGGTTCGGAAACGCTGCAACCGCCCCAGAGATCACGCCGTTCCACCACAAGGACACGCTTTTGATGTTTAGCCAAATATGCCGCCGTAATTAGGCCGTTATGTCCACCGCCGACGATGATTGCGTCATAATTCGATTTCACTTGTGATTCGACTGTTGACATCGGTTATTCTTTCCAGTTCAGAGCTGTATAGATTGCCTCAGTTATACCCTGTTTGGAGCAAATACAAAGTAGCGAAGTAACACTTACAAGTGATCATAAGCCCGTTCGGCCGATCAAGGTCTGCTCCGTTGCGCCGCAATCTCATTCCTATATGGATACGGTAACGAAATTAGGTCGCGAGTGATCTGCCGTTTTTACGTAAAACAAGTTATCTTGTTTGGGGCAAATTCAATCTCAGACCTTGGAATTCAGAAACTAATTACGACTTATGCAAGACATCATTGAAGAGTTGCAATGGCGTGGACTTATCTACCAAATGACCGACGAGGCGATCACTCTGCAAAAGTGGTTGTCCGAGCCGCGTGTGGTTTATGCAGGTTTTGATCCGACGGCCGATAGTCTGCATGTTGGCAGTCTATTACCGCTACTGATGTTGCGACGATTTCAATTGGCCGGCCATCGGCCCATCGCCCTGGCTGGTGGCGCGACGGGCATGATCGGTGATCCCAGCGGTAAAAGCGAAGAGCGACAATTGCTTTCCAATGACATCCTGCAAGCAAATATCGCAGGTATTCGCGAACAATTGACTGCCCTGCTGGAGTTTGAAAGCACCGATCAACCCGCCATTCTTGTCAATAATATCGACTGGATCGGCAAATTTTCTTATATCGAATTCTTGCGAGATGTTGGAAAGAATTGTTCGGTCAATGTGATGATGTCCAAAGACTCAGTGAAAAATCGGCTTTCGAGCGACGTCGGTTTGAGCTACACCGAATTCAGTTACATGCTACTGCAAGCCTACGATTTCGCACACCTCAATCGCGCCTTTAATTGCCAATTACAAGTCGGCGGCAGCGACCAATGGGGAAACATTACGGCCGGGATTGATTTGACGCGACGAATGAATACCGCTCAAGTCTTTGGTATGACCTGTCCGCTACTGACAAAATCCGATGGCTCCAAAATGGGAAAATCGGAGTCGGGTACGGTTTGGTTATCGGCCAAACGCACGTCGCCCTACCAGTTCTATCAATACTGGTTTAATACGGCCGACGCAGATGTCAGCAAGTGTTTAAGGTTTTTGACATTTCTGACCCGCGAAGAGGTCGAATCGCTTGACCAATCCCGCGAGCAAGAACCCAACGCGCGGGCCAGCCAAAAACGATTGGCCGAGGTCATGACATTGTTGATTCATGGTCAATCGGGTTTACAAGCCGCCGAAAATGCGGCTCAAATCTTGTTTGGCGGCGAAATTGAGAATTTAAGCGATCAAGAACTCTTGGGAATTTTTGGTGATGTGCCCAGCAGCTCGCGTCCTCGTAGCGATTTAACCAACGGCGGACTGACTTTGCTGGACGCCTTGGTTCAATGTGGATTGGTTAAAAGCAAATCAGAAGCGCGACGCGTTGTCGGCGAAGGTGGAGCCTATGTCAACAATCGGCGACAAGACAATCCAGATACTGTTTTGACGTCCGAGCACCTTGCCAGCGAATCCGTCCTGATCCTTCGCCGCGGCAAACGAAACTACGCCGTGATTCGTTTTGATCAATAAAATTTTGCAGCGGAATACGCCATAAATCGATTGTCCTCAACGGTTGGCGCTGCGGATATGCTCTGGGGTCGCATAAAACGAACCTCACAATAATCAGAGTCGCGACAATCCGACCATCGATCCACGTTCGAATTGTCAAAGTGTTCCGGCGTCAGCCCGGTGCAGCACTTAACTAGGACCATTTTGCTGAGGATAACTTGGAATCTTAGGATTTCAACTATAATTGAAATTCGTTAAGTTAAACCGTGATGATCGCAAGCTAATCGCAAACAACTTAAACTACGCGATGGATCACTAACAAGTCATCGGTGTTGCACCGACACCGGTTGAACCACATTTACCGACAGGGCAATCCAATGGCAAAGAAAAAGAAACCGGAACCAAAAAAAGCAAAACCGACCGCCAAACAACCTAGCAAAAAGTCACCTGCGGCGAAGCCAAGTAAACCAGTTGCCAGTGGCCGGGCCGGCAGCGTCGACGAAGTCCTAAAGAAATTTGTCAAAGAACGTAGCAATCAAGAATCGCAACTCAACGGATTGCGCAAAAAACGGCAAATGCTTGAAAAACAAGAACAGGCGTTGCGATCTCAAATTGATAAGCTACTGGCTCAAGAACATACAACTCAATCTGCGATCGATAATCTTGACAGCAAACGGGATGAAGAAGTCAATCGACTATTGGCAAAATTAGGGATACAGATTAATTCCGGCTCAATTACATCGCGCGACAACGCTACTGAATCCGATGGCGATGACTATTCGAATGAGCAGAATGATGCGAGCGACGACATTTCGAGTTCCGAGGATGAAGAAGCTGGCGACTCAACGGATTCCGAAAGCTCAGACGATAGCGAGGAGCAATAATTTTCTAGCAGTTTGAGGGCTAGAAGGCTCACATTACCCGCGGAACCTGCGATCGCTCGCCTGCCCGCAAGCTGTCGTGGCCGCCGGTGTTTCACCGGCGGCGGTAGTCTAGCTGCCAAACTTCGCTCGCCTGCCCGTTACAGGAGGTGAAGTTTGGCGGACAGGAATTCCAAAAAATAGCACTTCCGGGAATTTAGTGGTAAAAACGACTTGACCAAGAAAAATTTAGGACAAGAAGATTTAGGACAAGAAGATTTGAACTCATTTAAGAATTTGAGTGCAAAAAGGAAGCAATGCAATTTAGGTCAAGCTAAATGGTTAACGTGCGGAGGACAGACAAGAAGAAATGCAGTCACAGGATTCCAACCACGATAATCAATGCTGATTTCTACCTCACATTGGCCATTTCATTTCCATTTTCTTGTCTTCCATTTTCTTGTCCTAAATTCCGCGAATGCCACTAAAATTCCTGAATAACCCAAAAAATAAACCAACACACCCGCCTTTTATTGGCAACAAAGTTTTTTTGATACGTTAAATTCCAATAACTTTTCGTGCGCATATGGGGTGGGGAATGGATTTGACTGATTTGAGTTCTGGATTAGCGAATTTTCAACAAGAAACCAATCAATGGCTGGAGGGGATTGGGCAATCGGTATCGGAAGCCTCATTTCGCACTTGGGCCCAAGGAGAGGCCAGGACGGCGGCGCACGTTTTCATTCCGGCTTACCAACGCTTAGCCGGTTTAAACCATTTGACGGCCGCTATGCTGAGAATGTACCTCAATAGCAATGCGCCAGACCCGCAATTGATCGCTCAAGTAGCCGGAGAAATCGGCCTCAGTGCTGCGTTTGGACGACTTGTAACTACCACTAAATCGGCCGTTGATCGGCAAGTAACTCAAATGGGCCGCGTGCTCACTCAACGCGAATTGGACACGCTCGCTCGCAGCGTTATCAACAACCAATACCGCGACCCGCAAACGGGTAAAGCAATCTACTTTTATAACAACGACCGCGGACTGCAAGGTGTGATTGGCGGCATACATAATCTCCGCGTCGATTCAGTTTCTGTGACTGGTGGCCAGTATGTGATACAAGTTGCCATTCGCGATCGTTACGATTTTGACAACAATCAAAATACAGTGGGCGATCAAGATTTGGCGGCGTATGTCAGCTTTCGACAACAGCTCGATCAATTTATCAAATCCGGCCAATACCGAGAATTTTTGGTCGCCTATCATCGGTCACTATATTTTGCCGACCCAGTTATTCGTTCACGCACTTTTGCTGCGTTCATGTATGCCATTGAACGTAATGGTTACACGCCCGGTGGTGTCACCTGGGAAGCGATCGTGCCAATCCGAGGCGCGATGCAAACGCGGTGAGACCTCTCGTAGAATGGTTTTTTTCTCGGAAAGCGGGACGCTACAAAAAATTTCCTAGATAACCGCCCGCTGTTCTTACGCGTAAAAATGCACTGTGCGGCTTCGCTAGCGTCGTCGCTTTGACGACGATTAACCCAACCTCCCGGCTTTTCGGCTTGAGATCCTTGAGTAAATTGGTTTTCAACATCGATCCAGATGTTGGAGCTATTCAAAAAAGGAGATACAGGAATGCGATCGCTGCATGGATTTAGGATGTCTGCCAGAGCCGTTAAATTTTTAACGACTGGTTTGATTTCGCTGGGAATTTTGTTTTTGGAAATGTCACCGCTGGAAACGTTCGCCTCGACAAAGAGTTGTTTCACTTCTGCAGAAGCGCTTCAAGAATCACCGACCGCTCAAAAAATCACTGATCCGGTT
>JBGSMY010000154.1:0-8305 GCA_041739975.1 Pirellulaceae bacterium | reverse complement strand
CTCAAATCTTCCTGTATATAAGTTTCAATTTCTTATTCATGACGAAGGGCTTCAATTGGATCAAGTTGTGCGGCGCGGATAGCGGGATAGATACCGAAGATAATTCCTACGGTTACGGCGATTCCAAATGCCAGCGGAATCGACATTGGGACAATAATCGGTTGAATATCGCTAACTGCTGGTGGCAAACTGGCGAAAGCGTTAGGCGCAAATTCTTTAATTGCATCGCGCAGCCACGTAATCACCCAGGGGCACAACAGTCCACCGAGGATTCCGGACAATCCGCCAAATACCGACAAGCCCATTGTCTCAACCAAAAACTGACGCACGATCGCGGCTCGATTTGCTCCCAAAGCCCGGCGAATGCCAATTTCACGAGTCCGCTCTGTAACGGTGGCCAGCATGATATTCATAATGCCAATGCCACCGACCACCAGGGAGATGGCTGCGATCAAACCCATAAAGGCCATAAACATTAATCGAGTCGTTTTGGCTTGTTCTAACAACTCCAAGGGAGTAACAACGGCCCAATCAATTTCAGCATGTCGTCGTTTCATAATCGACTGAATGGCTCGACTGGTACTGAGCACTTGCTGCATCTTTTTAACGCGAAATGTTACTTGGCTGATTTGTACGACTTCATTTCGGCGTGTTCCGGCACTGACTTCCATAGTCCAATCGCCAATGCGTCGCCAAAAGGTGGTAATCGGAATATACAAATCGTCGGTAAAATCTTGAGCTTCCAGCGAGCTTCCCACGGCGGCCATCATGCCTTTGGGTTGCGCCACCCCCACGATTCGGTAAGGCGTTGAGCGAACGGTTAAGATCAGTCCCAGCGGCGAGCTAAGCGGCGAAATCCGTTGTGCCAGTTCGTGAGAAACCACACATACGTTGTCATCGCGATCCAAGTCAACTTGTTCAATAAAGCGACCCTCGCGAATTCCCAATTGCATTACTTCGTTGTAATCCGGGGTGCAACCCAGGCAATGAACATTCATTTCAACTTCGCCATAACGCATTTCTCGTCGTGCGTCGCGAATTTGCAGAGCCCGCTCAACCGTTGGCAATGCGGCCACTATTTCCGAGTAGTCATCGCGGGTAATGCCGTAGATCGCCATGCCACCTTGAGCCCCGCTGGACTCTGACACCGGCAATACGCTGCGGAGAATGATATTATTTGTGCCCAAGGCCTCGATTTGCCGTTGGACCTTTTCGCTAATTCCTTCACCAATGGCCAACAACCAAATCACACTGGCGATACCGATAAAAATACCGAGTATCGTCAGCAGCGATCTCATGGGGTGCAAGGTCAAACTTTTGAGACCGACTTTCCAGAGCGTCGGATTAAAAAACTGCACTTGGATTTACCTAGCGTAGAAAGAGCGCGAAACGGTGACCGTCAATTACAATGCGGGAAATTCAACGGCATCACGATAGTTTTCGGGGTCAACGAGTACCTCCTCGCCGTCAGCAATGCCATCGGTAATCACCACGTATTTATCATTGTTGGAACCAATGGTCACAGCCCGCGGTTCGATGCGTTGGTTCTTTTTCACCAGTACATAGTACTGTTCCTGTTGTTTAACAACGGACGCCATAGGTGCTTGGCAAACGTCGGACATTGATTCCACTAAGATATCCACTTTCGCACGTAGTCCGGGGCGAACTGTCGTATCAGCGCCCTGGATTGCAACCAACACTTCATATTCAATCGGAGCCTGGAACCATCGTCGAGGCAGAGGCATCGGTGCAACTTGACTGACTTCGCCTTGATAGGGTTTGTCAGGGCTGGAATCCAGCCAAACTTGAACGGATTGGCCAATCTTGACTCGATTGATTTTAGAGTCATTGACGGCTGCGCGAACTTGCATGCGTTCGATATCGGGCAAATATACAATTGGTTGACCGTCGCGGACCATGGCACCTTCTTCAATGACAAACGATGATTCGCTGCGTCGATCTACATTGTTGGCATACACTACCGTACCAGCGCTGGGGGCCACGATTCGACACGCGGCAATTTGCCCTTCAATTTCCTTTTTTCTTTGTTCGCTTAGCGCCAGTGTAAACTTTACCGCTTCCAAGTTGGCCTGTTGTTTATCGACTGCCGCTTGCAATTCCGATTGCAATTTGATCTGGGTAATTTTTTCATAGACTTGCAGTTTTTGTTCGGCCAACCGCAATTCTAAGTTAGCCTTTTCGACCGCAAAAGCATCTGCTTCCAGTTGAGTGCGGGTGATAAAGCCTTTGTGACTAAGTCGTTCGCTGTGAGCCAAATATTGTTGCGAGCGACGCAGAGTCTCTTCTGCTAAGGCCACGACCACCCGCATGTTGTCGACCTCTTGTTGCGATGTACCTTCCTGATATTCTTGCAGAGCAAATTTGGCGGTATTTAAGTTCATCTCGGCTTGGATCAAGGCCGCTCGATCTTTGGCAACCACCAAGTTTCGTTCGATCTGTTGTTCGACGAGTAACGAATCATCGAGTTGGCAAATCAGATCACCAGGTTGAACCTTGGTTCCTTCGGGCACGATACTCAAAATCATGGTCCCCGAACGTCCTTGGGTTTTGACGCGGCAGCGGATTTCCACATTGTTGGCGCTTTCGACGTCACCCGACTCGCTCACCGAAGCAATAAACTCTTGCCGCAATACGGGCACGGTGATCGCAGAGGCGACTAAGTCTTGGTTTTGCCCGGAGCCTCGCATCCAGACGACGGCCCCAACAATCGGGATGCAAACGGCAATCACAAAGATTACCAGCCAGCGGGTCGCTCCACGACGAGTAACAGTCATGTTCATTGCTAGTTCTCTTTACAAATTCTGGGGACGCGCCGCCATAAAGCTAACGCATGAGGCTTGACGGTTTGCGTCGGATGACCTCAATTCAAACCAACCCCTAGTGTACCTCGACCATCAACACACTGAAACACCGAACCCTGTCGACTATCGACGTTTTCTTTCAAATCGGGTATCATTACACCTATGTCGAATCAACCTATTACGAGTACTTTGGCGGCCACTGTGTTGGTCGTTGACAACGATAAAGATCTGGCCATGGCCATGGCTGAGAGCTTGGAACGAATTGGGTTTACTTGCACCGTCGCTCCCAGCGGCGAAGAGGGAGCCCGTCAGATTCAGAAACAGTCGTTCGATCTGATCGTTACCGACTTGATGATGAACGATCTGGATGGAATGCAGATCTTGAAACTGGCCAAAGATACGTTAGAAGGCTGCGAAGTGATTATGGTCACCGGCCATGCTACGGTGCCGCGTGCAGTCGATGCCATGCGCGAAGGCGCTTATAATTTCCTGGAAAAGCCGATCACTCCCAAACGGTTACAAGCCGTTGCGACCAAGGCCGCCGAATCCGTACGGCTGCGAAAACAGAACATTGAATTGCAAACCCGATTGGACGAAACGTTCGGTTTTGAAAACCTAATCTATGCCAGCGATCACATGAAGTCCATCGTTGATCGGCTGAAACGAATCGCTCCAACCGATGCTGGAGTTCTCATTACCGGTGAAACGGGCACCGGGAAAGATGTCATTGCCCAGGCGATACATCAAAATAGTCCCCGCAAGAAAAAGTCATTTGTCGCGATCAACACCGCCGCAGTAGCAGAACATTTGGTGGAAAGCGAACTGTTTGGACACGTCAAAGGCGCTTTCACTGACGCCATCACCGATCGGCAAGGCAAGTTCGAATATGCAGACGGCGGCACATTGTTTCTCGATGAAGTGGGCGATATGCCCATGGCGACTCAAATTAAATTATTACGTGTGCTCGAGGAACGCCAAATAACACGGGTGGGTGATAATAAACCGATCTCGGTCAACGTCCGAGTGTTGGCTGCCACTAATAAAAACCTGGAACAAGAAGTTGACGCCGGCCGATTTCGCAGTGACTTGTATTTTCGACTAAAGATCGTCACCGTGCACCTGGAACCGCTCTCCAAACGCCGCGATGACATCTTGCCGCTGGCCGATTATTTTCGCAAACAGGCCGCCAAGAAAAACTTCAAGACCATTCGGGGATTTACCCCTGAGTTGCGAAAATGGCTCTTGAACTACCACTGGAAAGGCAATGTGCGACAATTAAAAAATGTCATCGAAAGTCTTGTGGTCATGGACCTCGACGGCGTTTTGGACTTGGACGATTTATCAACGGACCTACTGCCCGAAGGAGTTGTCCCCAGTTCAACAATTCAAATGCCGGATCTGCCAGGGTTGCTTGACTTGCCCGGGCACGACGCTGGCCGCAACGGGGCGACAGGTTTAACCGTGCGTGCAACTGGAACTGAGTCATCTGGACTATTAGGAAGAAGCATGCGCGAAATCGAACGCTGGGCCATCGAGCAAACGTTGCACTTGGCAGCCGGTAACCGCGAAGAGACCGCGCGAATACTTGGAATTAGCGAACGCAATCTGTATCGCAAACTCAAGGAATACCAACTCCGCGAAGAAAGCTGATTCGCAGAAAGTGCATAGCTCATGAGCATTGACACTCAAACCCCGACACGCCGCCCGATTCGGCAATTGACGACCAGTGTAATCAATAAAATTGCAGCCGGTGAGGTTATCGAACGACCTGCCAGCGCTGTCAAGGAATTGTTGGAGAACTCAATCGATGCGGGGGCCGATCGAATTGAAGTTGCCATAGAAAATGGCGGTCTGGATTTGATTCGAATCACCGATAATGGTTGTGGCATAGCCCACGACCAATTGCTGCTTGCCGTCGCCAGTCATGCCACCAGCAAAATTAATGACGCCGACGACTTGTTTCGAGTCGGCACGTTTGGGTTTCGCGGTGAAGCGTTGGCGTCCATTGCGGAAATCAGCCAATTCACGCTTCGCAGTCGTACGGCCGATAGCGATGCCGCTTATGAACTGATCGTCAATGGCGGACATGCCGAGCCGGTGGAACCCTGTGGAGCGCCTCAAGGGACAACCATCGAGATCCGCAATTTGTTCTATAACACGCCCGTTCGACGAAAATTTCTGCGTTCGGCCCAAACGGAAATGGGCCACATCGCCGAAGCATTCACGCGAATCGCATTGGCTTATCCCCAACGTCAGTTAACGTTGATGCACAACGGCCGAGTGATTTACCAACTGGCACCGACAAGCGATTGGGCCCAACGGATCGGCGATTTTTTTGGACCAGAGGTGGCCGATGGACTGATCCCCGTTTCAGGCGAATTTGAACAAGTCCGCTTGAGCGGCTTTGTGGTTGATCCGGCGGTCAATCGGTCTAACAATCGCATGCAATATTTATTCCTCAACCAGCGTTATATTCGGGATCGCTCGTTACAACACGCGCTTAGCGAAGCGTACCGTGGCTTGCTAATGACAGGAAAATTTCCAATCTGTTTTTTGCGACTCGAAATGCCCTACGATTGGGTCGATGTCAATGTCCACCCAGCCAAGTTAGAAGTGCGCTTTCAAGACGGCGGTCGAGTCTATAGTCAGTTGTTATCGACCATACGCAATAAATTTTTATCTACCGACTTAACAGCCAAAGGTGGCTTGGGCGGTCCGCAGCAAAATTCCACGCCCGATCCCCTGCCCTCTCCGTTTCCCGTATCACCATTTGGACGGGATCTGAGCAGTCTGTATTCACGCGGTGGTCTTGGACCAACTAACCTGGTGGGATCAATACCTACAAACGCATCGGGAAATGATACGGGAACACATCAATCCGCTTTGGCATTTCCAGTTCCAACGCCGCGAGATTGGGTACAACAGCCGCTTGCTTCTCAGAGTTCGACAATGTCACCAGAATCGGTTTTGGGGTCAACGCCTAATACCGTCGGAGCTGGCTGGGAAAGCCGACCGTTGCCACCACAGTTCGACCATGTTGAGCCGTCCAGTCAACAATCGCAACGAGCCTCGTTATCGAATTCTGGTTTGGAATCATTCTCCAGTTCCCGGATGACGGCAATCCAGGTTTTCAATACTTATTTGATCACAGAAACCGATGAAGGTCTGGTGATTATTGACCAGCATGCCTTGCACGAACGCGTAATGTACGAACAACTTCGGCAGAAAATCTATGCCGGCACGCTGCAAGTACAAAGTCTGTTGGTTCCGGAGCCAGTGACCTTGCCGCCAGCCGATCGGGCCGTAGTGATTGAACATGCGGCGACACTGCGCCAAGTAGGTTTGGCGGTGGAGCCATTTGGCGGCGACACGGTATTGGTTACTGCTTATCCAGCGATGTTGGCTCATCACAACCCAGCCGATATGTTGCGAACCGTAGTCGAAGCCTTGATGACCGAGGGTGCCAAGCCACAAGAACGCGATTTACTCGATGATTTGTTGCACATGATTGCTTGCAAAGCCGCCATAAAATCGGGCGATCGTTTGACGCGGGATGAGATCCAGGCTTTGCTCGAACATCGCGAATATTGTCGCGATGCGCATCATTGTCCTCATGGTCGCCCCACCGCTTTGGTTTTTTCTCGCGAAGAACTGGACAAACGATTCAAACGCATTTAATTGAATTTTAGCCGAATAGATTGTCGAGATATTCAAAAGATTGCGCAAGGTCAACGGCCGCCGATTCAGCCGTGGTTTGTCGATCGACGGTTAAATAACCTTGGTATTGGTGTTCTTCCAAAGCGCCCAAAAGTGCTACGAAATCTACTGAGCCTCGACCCATGGGGACTTCGAGTCCTCGGCCAGCCGCAAAATCTCGCGTCGCATCACGTGCCCTGAAATGCATGACTCGAGCACCCAGTTGTCGCATCGCCGCGACGGCGTCTTGTCCACCGATCACGAGGCCGGCCGGATCAAAATCAATTCCCAGCCCATGTTCAGGCAGTTGCTGCAAAATGCTTTGTAGGTTGTCGGTTGATTCAGCACCAGTTCGCAAGGCGCCCCAAGCACCAGCTCGCCAGCTGAAATTCGCCAAGTCGGTCAGTGCTTCGACCAAACGATCTCGGGAATCCAAGTCTTCCGCTGCGGGCAACGGATGTGATGTGAGACTGACGGTGCGGCACTGAAATTGCCCGGCCAACGTGAGCGCTGCGCGAGCGCCATCGAGTCGTCTCTGCAAGTCTTCCGATACATGATATCCACGCCGCGTGGGATAGCTTATCAATGCGACCTTGAGCTGATAGTCATCGAGCCACTTTCGAATTTGCCTTAAGCCAGTTTGAGATAAGTCTTGCGGTCGCAGTTCCGTTCTCGCGTTGATTTCGACGGCACAAGCGCCTAATTGGGCCGCCAGCTCCAGGGATTGGCGAAAAGGACGCTGCAGAGCTTCCAACCGCACTGATTTTTTTAGCTGCAACATGGTCGGGTGGTTGAGTCCTTCAAACAGTTTACGTGTCAGCTGGCTGACTTGAATTATAAACCGATGGATTATAGCATGAGCGGGCCACTTGCTTAGCTGGACGTCCGAACTTAACGTCGGTATCAGTGAGGCAGAATAGCCCAATAGGAATTGATCATGCCTTCGATAACTGCGATTTGTGACTACTTACAATTTCGAGCACCCTTGACTTTAGCAGAGTCGTGGGACCAAGTTGGATTGTTGGTGGGAGATCCGAATAACGAAGTCATGCGGATGATGACTTGTTTGACGTTGTCGCCGAATGTGGCTGAGGAGGCCATTTTACGGCGAGCGCAGTTGATAGTATCGCATCATCCCCTGCCCTTTCGGCCGATAAGTCGATTGACTACCGCGCAAACGCCGTCTCGAATCCTGTGGCAATTGGCGCGAGCAGGGATATCGGTTTACAGTGCCCACACGGCATTTGATTCGGCCGCTGAGGGAATTAATCAACAATTGGCACAACGCATCGGGTTGCAGAGCATTGAACCTTTGCAAGTTAAAGTCGCGGACGCTTCGCATGGGACAAATGGAACACGAGGCGGCGATCAGTCGGCCGTTGGGGTTGTCGGCACTGGACGATGTGGAGACTGGTTGTCCGAAAATACAGCGACCGAATTTGCGGAGCATACTAAGCAGGTCTTGGGGCTCCCGCGTTTGTCGCTTTCCGGCGCAGCGAGTCAAACGGTGCGACGCGTGGCGATTGCCTGTGGCAGCGGCGGCTCATTGTTACCATTGGCGATTAGTGCGAAGTGCCAAGTGTTGGTGACTGGCGACATTGGGTTTCACGATGCGTTGGAAGCGGCGGCCAATGGTGTGTGTGTTATAGCGATTGGACATTTCCAAAGTGAACGATTTGCGATGGATGGATTAGCGACTGAGTTGGGCGAAAAGTTTGTCGATTGCGAAGTATGGGCCAGTATTCAGGAGCGAGATCCGTTTGTATGGATGTGAGATGAACAGGCTG
>JBGSMY010000138.1:0-5651 GCA_041739975.1 Pirellulaceae bacterium | reverse complement strand
CATAATGAACCGAGGAAATCTCTATTACTCTTACACCGCTCCATCGTCGGAAGCAGGGCTTTTGACTAACAGTGGCCACGATATGAGTTGCCCGCCTGCGTCGCAGAAATTATGTTATGATCGGAATTGTTCAATTGAAATTGTCATTCACTCGCCGATAACTCACTATAGGTAGTGATCGGACGACAGTTACAGTCACAGAGTATCAAGGCTGCAAACCCAACGAATAGTGATCTGCATGACTCCAGGGCGAAACAAAGACGAACTGAAGACCTTTGTCGACGCGGGACTGGCCGTGGCGAACCAATCGGGAACGGAAGCTTTCCTGTTGCTGGTCGAGCATGCCATTGACTTCGCACATCTTAAAACATTGGTTTCCGGAATCGTTTTGATCGTTGCGAGCCAAGACGATGAAGTGACGGAACAGGCCCGAGCGGCGGGAATTAATACGGTTTTGCTAGATGTTCCCGAAGCGACTCTGCACGACCAATTAACCCAAGCCATATTGGAAGCCGTTGCGGCCGAATGGTTGCAAACAGGGGCTGCCGTCGTCGCTTTATATAGCGGATTTGACGGCCACGAGTTGGACTCGATTTCCGTGATACGATTAACGGAACGATTGGGGAAATTAACGGCCCGCGATTTGAAGCAACTGGGGATTAATGTCCCACTCGATACCCTGAAACTTGTGGTTGACCTTGCTGTCGACATCGGTCGCGAGGGACGCGAAGGTAAGCCCGTAGGCACGATGTTTGTCGTCGGAGACCATCGCCGTGTCATGGAAGAGAGTCGCCCGAGTGGGTTCGACTTTGTCAAAGGCTATCCGCGTAAGGAAAGAAATTTGGCCGATCCGCGAGTTCGCGAGGGAATTAAAGAGATTGCGCAACTGGACGGAATGTTTGTCGTGGCGGCTGACGGAACCGTTGAAGCGAGTTGTCGGTTGGTCGACACCTCACCTGTAGAACTGACGATGACTACTGGATTAGGGGCACGACATTTTGCCGGCGCGGCAATCAGCAAAACAACCAAAGCGATTGGTATCGTTGTCAGCGAAACTAGTGGTACCGTGCGATTGTTTCAGAATGGTGAAGTTGTATTGCGAATAGAACCTTTCCGTCGTGCGATGAAATGGAAGAGTTTTCATGCGGAAAGCAACGCCCGCGATGAAGTCTAATGAGGGACGATCCCAAGCTCTTGCTCGTCTACCTCGGTAAGTTGCTGTCCAAGGAGTCGCTGGCAAACCACTGCCGGGCTGCAAAATCCTCAATTTGGGAATTATCGGCACCTGCCATGTTCCAGCACTTGAAAATTTCCATTGGCCTGGAGTTGCCTTTTCTATTTGTGTCCTACGGTTCTAAGTTGCTGGGGAATGTGGACTCCCGTGGCCCCGCTCGCGTTGAGCTCACCCAAAGCACTTTGTTAACTTAGACAAACAACTTGACACACTTCGGAGAAATGACATGCCGCGTATCAAACGCACGAACTTCACGGCCGATCGCCAAATTCAAACGCAAACTAGTCGCCGACTCGTAATTTATTGGTGCGTGACCTGGTTGGCCGTTTTTGTATTGCCGATCTTGGTTCGCACTTTGACGACTTCCATACCATTCTCACAATTAGCGACTTCAATGATCAACGATTTGTGGTTTCCAATGGCAATGTCGTTCTTGATATTGCCGATTTTGGCTTGGGACCACTATCGATTTATGCATCGAATCACCGGTCCGGTCAGACGCATTGGACAGTCACTTCAAACGCTGGCCGACAACAAGCCCGTTACTAATATCCGGCTGCGAAAAGAAGATTTTTGTCAACAATTGGCGGATGACTTCAACCGGTTGAATTCCAGTTTGGAAAAACGCGAAATGCACGCACAGGACCGATTGGAACGCGAAGAAGTAATGTGTTAGTACGGGATAGAAGATTTAGCCGTTTGAACCTTATCGCCATTATGTCGGCTTCAAATGGTTTCAACTGGCCGCGATGAGTTTCCGGATACTAATCCTGAATGATCCTGAAAAGGATTGCGAATTTCGGTTTTTGGCGGCCTTTAAATCAATCAATCAATCAATCAATTCAAGTCCACAATTTTTTGAGACGTCACCATGATCGACACGATTAATAGATTTTTGCGAGATGAATCGGGGCCGACGGCTGTAGAATATGCCGTTTTGTTGGCTTTATTAGTTGGGATGATGATCGCCTCGATGACCTATGTGGGCGATGAAGCCAAGGCGATGTCGGATATTTGCGTCAACGGAATTGACGACGCCCTGAGTAAATAACCCACGAAAGCCTCGCCAATTGCGGGAATTTCTACGATTTCATGGTGTTTGCGCTGCGGAATTGGGGGATTTTGCCAAGTGTAGTATTTTGACGTCTTAAAAAGGTACAGCTGCCCAAAGACGATGCAGTGCTTTCATGAGCGGCCAGAGAGTTGGCCAATGGCAATATCGGGGCCGGATAAATCGGTGATCGGCCATTCATCGGGTTTAAGCCCGCGAAAATCCTCGATTTCAAACAACTTCAAAAGATTATTTTCATTGGCACATCAATTGCCTTAAGGTCCCAGCGTTCGACACCGGCACTCAACGATTGAGTGTGATGTTGAATGCCCGCGGGATCTCTGGTGTTGGTCGCGAAATGGTTGCCTTGCCCCTGGCTATTTCGCAAGTCAAAATAGTTTTTTGACACACCAGAGGTCTCGCCCTTCGGGCTCTAAAAAACGGCCGAGACTTCGTTTGCCTAGCGAGTCTCGGCCTTTTTGTTTTTAACGAACAACTTTGTTTTTTTGATCAGCAGTGATTCCCATCAAACTGCGATGTAACAATTTTTTCCAGATGCGTGTGTTGCGGCTGACGGTCAACAAATGGGTTGGCAATTCAGCTTGGCAAAAACAGTACATGCAAAAAAAAACCGCATTGTTGATTGACAACAATGCGGAATATAAACTCCAGCGGATGCGCAGCAATGGGAGCTGCTGGGAGAAAGGCGGAATCCAGCGTGCTGAGCACTAGCCGTTTGATGATTCGAGCCTACCCGTAAAAATGGTCCCTCAGCCGTAAACGCCGGAGAATATGATTATGCCGCTTATGACAAGCGACTTGTAAATCTTACCTTTTGCCTGGGCAAAGTCCATTGCCCACTTTTGGTGATCGGCAGAATCACGGAAATTCCTGACCCAAACAGATTTCAAGTTTGAGCCTTTTGATGTTTTTTGCAAAAATCGAAATTTCGGCGAAACGAATCTCGACACCAACGAATCTCGACGGGATGACCGGCAGCCATCTGGGGTAGCAACAAGCTAAAGCCAAAAACTGCCGATTTTCTGCGGACAACCGAACTGGGAAATGATCGCTGCATTTTGCCAAAACTTGAATTCTTGCGGAAATAACTTAAGCATTGCCTATTATGCGGGACTAAGACCGATTTAGCGCCGTATGTTTTAATGCGGCATAGATTGTTGTCTTCCCTGCGGTCGGTTTGTCGCGACGGAACTTTTCACAGGTCTTAGCCGCAGACGATAACAAAATTAAACTGCAGGACGAATGATTTCAGCAATGCGTTTAAAAAGATGGATTATATCGAGCTTTTTTGAGATTAATGCCCGTTAATGGCTAAATTGTGAATGAGCGTTATGAGCTGCAGGACGATCACAGGCTGCCCTCTGCACAGAACCGGGATAATCCGGCGAGTTTTCGAAATCTGAAGATTTTACCAAGACGGCGACGAAAAATAATTTTATTCAAGCGATTCTTTTTATCTGCGGGACAGACAATGATTGATTTTGATTCGGATTCGATTGAGTTCATTGATATCGACGATCATGAACTGCCCAAAAAACCTAAACGTGTCCTCCGTCAACCTTCTGTGCAGACGCCGCTTGAAATTTATTTGCGAGAGATCAACGAAACTAAATTGCTAACCGCCGCGGACGAGCGCGAGTTGGCCGGCAAGATTGCCGTGGGCGATGTTCAGGCTCGTGACCGCATGGTGCGGGCCAATTTACGATTAGTGGTTAATATTGCTCGCGGCTATACCGGCAAGGGTTTGGGGCTGCAAGATTTGATTGAAGAGGGCAATCTCGGATTATTGCGGGCGGTTGAAGGCTTTGACCCCAATATGGGGACGCGATTTAGTACTTATGCCAGTTATTGGATCAAACAATCGATCAAACGCGCTTTGATCAATTGTGGGAAAACAATCCGCATTCCCGCGTACATGGTAGAGCTGCTTTCCAAATGGCGACGTGCAACCGTGCGGTTGGCTGACGAATTAGGGCGAGCACCAACCCACGAAGAAATTGCCAGGCTATTAGGGCTTCCGCGGCGCAAGCTTTCGATCATCAAAAAAGCGATTCAAATTTATCAAGCGACTCCTCAAACCGACCAGGCCGACGCGGGATGGACATTGGGCGAGATGGTGATGGATGAAAGAACCCGTTCACCGGATATTGAAATGTTGGAGTCGGATATCTTGCGACACGTGATGTCGATGATGAAAGACCTCGATGAACGCGAAGCGGCTGTTCTTCGAATGCGATTTGGATTGGATGACACCGAGCCGCATACGCTAAAAGAAATTGGCGAAAAATTGGGGCTGACTCGCGAACGGGTACGCCAAATTGAAACGGAAGCATTGCGGCGTCTAGGTGATGGGCTGCGAGATCCGTTGGATTTTGATATCTCAATGCCGAGATAGCAATCCGCGCGACTGATTTAGTGATCAAGGCGAATTTGTTTCCTATGGGCAAATATTGCCTATTCCCAACGAATTAGTCGGGTCGGCCATCGGGCGTCAGGGGAACTTAACGCTGTCTTGGCCAGATATTAACCAGCAAACGACTCGTGTTAGCAATTGTTAAGCAATTGCGGGGCAGGGAATCGGCAGCAGCGCGATAATCGGCCTGTCGACTTATTTCGCCATTTCTTTTTTGACCAATCCATTTATTGATTGGACGCCTCGTTGACACAGGTCCAAGGTCCTATGCTGTTCTCGCGACAATATTTGGCGTTCGGCCGGTAGTTTGAGACCAAGGTAACTGTGGATTATGAATGGGGTATCGGGGTACTATTAGAGAGTGTCACAGGAATGAACTTCAGGTAGGACTAGGCAGATTCAATTGAGAAATTTGCGGACAGCGCATAAAAAAATCGACCACATTGGTGTGCGGGGAGATCTGAGAAACTCAGATCAATCCAATGTGGTCGAAGTCTCAGAGATACAAACCAGAGTCAAAAAATGGCTCTGGTTGATCCCAAGAAAACTAAGATGTTCGATCAAAAAAATTGACCGTCAAATTCAAGTTTAAATGGGACGGTCATATTTGTATTAATTAGTTGCCACCGCCGCCGCCACGACGACCGCCAAAGGCAGGCATTTCAAACTTGTCGCCTTTGATTTCTTTGAGCTTTTCAGCTTGTTCTTTCGACAATAGTCCCATAACTTCTTTGTCGGTTTCTTCTCGCATTTTGGTCATTGATTCTCGCATGGCTTCCATGTCCATGTCGCCCGATTCACGCATTTCTGCCATTTTTTCGCGTAAATCTTGGTCGGCCGAATCAAACATTTCTTTCGCTTCAGCAACTACTTTTTGGTCGACATCGATCGCTTTTGCAACTTGTTCGTCCAAGATAGCGCGAGCGCCGACG
>JBGSMY010000135.1:0-24145 GCA_041739975.1 Pirellulaceae bacterium | reverse complement strand
AGATTTGGGACAGGAAGATTTGGGACAGGAAGATTTGGGACAGGAAGATTTGGGACAGGAAGATTTGGGACAGGAAGATTTGGGACAGGAAGATTTGAACTCATTTAAGAATTTGAGTGCATAAAGGTGGCAACGCAATTTAGGTCAAGCCAAAAAGTTAACGTGCGAGGGGACAGAAAAGAAGAAATGCAGACACAGGACTCCAACCACGATAATCAATGCTGATTTCTACCTCACAATGGCCATCCTATTTTCTTGTCTTCCTATTTTCTTGTCCCACATTTTCTTGTCTTCCCATTTTCTTGTCCCACATTCCGCGAAACTCACCAAAATTCCTGACTAACCAAAAATAATCCTGTCGAATCAAATTGCTCTCCAAAAGCTCAACGAATTTTGGGTGGATCGAGTTGTTTTGATTCGTCGGGGTTTACCGCCGTTCCCAATTCCAATGAAATGGTTTGCGCCTCACCGCCGTCGCGAACGTACGTCAACGACAATGAATCTCCGGCATCAAACCGATTAAGTAATTGTCGCAGCGCCAATAAGTCTTGAATTTCGGTGTCTTGGATTTTAACAATTACATCGCCTTGCTTCAGACCGGCCTTTTCCGCTGCCGAGCCAGGAACGACTTGCTCAATTTCCAGCCCCGATTGATCGGCAGCAGGTTTGGATTGAATCCCAATAAATGCCGGCGCGATGATCTCGCCGCGTTTCATACGTTCGATTAATTTGTCTAGATTAGCTAAAGGGACGGCAAAGCCTATCCCTGAGTCGTACCACTCAACCCCGGCTCCGATTGCTTGTGATTGCGGATTGAGCGGCACGCAGATCCCAATCAAATTACCTTTGATATCGACCAGTGGTCCGCCATAACATGCAGGGCTAGTGTTAGCGTCGGTTTGAATCGCACGACCCCCGACACGATTGAGTGCGCTGACAATCCCTGTTGATATGGCTGGCTCTGCGTCGCCGAACCCTACGCCTACGGAAATGGTCCATTGGCCCACTTTGATTTGGTCAACGGGTGCCATGTCAGGCACCGCCATTTTTTCCACGCCGTCAATCTTAAGCAAACAGAGTTTTCGGGTGTCATCGCGTCCCAGGAGTTCTGCGACATGACGTTTCCCATCACTGGTGACGACGGTGATAACGGGCGGTCGTTGGATGAAATTGAACGTGCTGGTAATGATATACCCGTCGGGTGAAATCATAACACCAGTCGTATTTCCTTCGCCCTGTTTGCGAATCCCTCCAATGCGACCTTGAATGGCACTGACTCCGCCAAAGGACTCAATCGTTACCAAGGTTGGCTTAATTCGTTGAACGGCTTGACGAAACGCCTGAGCCGTCAATTGCATCGTTTGTAACGAATTGCCAATCGCTTGTGGCGACGCGGGCGGTGGAGACTGAGCCATCGCGTCACAAGTCAGAAGTCCAAGAGCGAAACCGAAGATCGCGACCCCTGCCACCGATCTCAGTTTATTAAATCGATTTAATACTTGGCGAGATCGATTAGCCATCAATCTCGCTACAAAATTATGAGGCGTGGGTTTTTCGATTACAAACAAAAATTCCATTGCTTAGGTCGTCTTTCTTTCAAGTCGTCTTTAATGTGTTCCAGACTCTTGCCAGCGTCCGCGGGCGGCGTCCCGTACAAATCGGGCTAATTAGCCTAAGGTAGGTTGGCAAATCAATCTCATTTGGGATTTCGTTCTACTGGAGTTATCGGAATTCTCAAAACCTCCGTCCCGCGTTTGACGACAATCATGATTTCTTGGCCTGGAACCAATTGGTCAAGAATTTGGGCGTAATCCCGAATGGTTCCGATTTTTTCTCCGGCCAGCGTGATAATCAAATCGTCAGTCTGCAGGCCGGCCTTTGCCGCTGGGCTATCGGCCACAACGCGATCGACGTATGCCGGATTTCGTTTCCCGCCCAACTCAAACAGCTTGATCCCTAACTCTGATTTGGCCGTCGGCGGCGAAACGGTTGACTCGGATCCTGTTGTCGCCGTCTCCGAGATAAACTGCGCAACTTGTTTCACGGGAACGGCGTAATTTAATCTGGTATTGGTTTCCGAGCTGTTGATAATTCGCCCAATCACGCCTATTAACTTTCCTTGCAGATCTACCACAGCTCCACCGGCGGCACCTGGGTTACTGGTAATGGCATCAATAAGAATGAGCTCGCCGCGATAGGCCACATCGCGTTCATTGAGACGCGCGTCGATCGAACTTCGCAACGAGATTACGCCCAAGGTAACCGACAGTGGTTCATCTTTGTCGGCCACTTTAAACGCGTTGCTTAGCGCTAACACCCAATCGCCATTTTGTTCACCAACGGAATCTGTTAAGGCAAAATAGTCGGGCGTGGCATGATCAATCTTAAGCAACGCAAGCTGCAGAATCCGATCGCGCTTCAGAACGACTGCCGTGTGGGTTTGGCCATTGGCCAACACCACGCGAACTTGTTGACCATCTAAAAAAACGCCTTGCGTCGTAACGATTAATCCGTCGGCTGAAACGATCAGACCTGTTGCATAAGCCTCAACGCGCCCGGCACCGGCACCGAACACCTTAACCATTCGTGGTTGGCACTGATCGATAATCGGTTGCCACGCATCATCGACGATCGGTACCTTTTCGTCCTGTGCGCCGATAGATACCGGCAGCCATTGGTTGGTGTGGTCAACGGGCTCTGACACTGACTCGGCGGGCTTGGTCTGTCGCCATATCCATTCGAACGCTGGCGATTCATCGAGTCCGGTGACACATTTCCTTTGCGCCGGGATCCACCAATCGCCTTCACAACGCCATTGATCAAATGTGACGCTAGAACGATTGCGATCGCCGTCACGATCGGGTGAGGCTTTTAATAATTCGATGGTCGCCGATTCATTATCCGGGGAGGCGACACTGAGCCACAAATAAAACCAATCTTCATCGGCATCGGTCCATTTCAACCGCCAGGCAGAGCGATGTTGGCTTTTGTCGCTGCCATCGATCGTCGGTTCGCCAAAATGTGGAAACGTGTGTTCCGTGTTTGCCGCCAAGATGGCCAAGGCTTGAACGACGTGCGGCACCAGTTTGATTTGTACGGCCGTTAGCTGTTCGCGATTGCCCTCGGTTTCGCGCCAAACATCTTTGCCATCAAATTCAATGGTGGTCGATTGATTGTTCGTTTCCCATTTCACGCGCCAACGGCCATCGCGATGCAGTTCGGTAGTCGAAATTCCCTGCGAACCATTGGCATCGATTAATTCGTCTTCCCAACAAATCGAATTGCTCACCGCGACTTGATTTGCCTCTTGACGCGACGAGTGCCATCTTTTTATTAGCCATTGGACATACGATTGATTGGTTTTACGATCGCGAATTGAATTGGCCGGTGCCGACAGAAATTCTTGCAACTCCTTTTGCCGTTTTTCGTTGGCTGGAGTAGGCGGCGGAGCCGGTGGTGTATCCTTTTTGGGTTCCTCGGCTGGCCGATCTGGGCCCGGTGGGGCAGGTTGCTCGGGCGGGCTATCGGGTTGGGCTCGGGCGGCCGCTTTTAGTTCGTAAGGCAAGCCTAACAGTCGAACATTGATTGTACGCGGCGCATCTGTTGCGGATCGCACTACCAACCGGACCGGCCAGCCAACCGGAAGTGTGCAAATCAAATTTGTAAATTGGTTAGCAGAATGAATGGTTTGGTCTTCGAACTCCAACAATACATCGCCCAGCTTTAATCCGGCTTTGGCAACCGGAGAAAACTCGTTAAGCGTGCTGCAGCGGACGGCACCTTCGTAATCTGTAAAATTAGCGTCGAGAGTTCCATGTTCAATAATTTTGGTAGCCAACAAATCGGGCAAAAAGTTTTTGACTTGATTGGCGGAAATTGCATATCCCAACCCCACATTGACGCGACCGCGTTCGAGAAAGCTACCGCGGCCATTAATCCCAATCACTTGCCCAAATAAGTTGAACAAAGGACCACCAGAATTGCCTGGATTGATGGAGCTATCGATTTGTATGCAGTTGCCGTAAACCAACATGTTTTGTCCGGCCCCACTTTGGTATCTCTGAATACCACTGACAATTCCCAAAGTAACGGTAGGGTATTGATCCTCGGTCAGAATAAATGGGTTGCCCATGGCCATGGCCCATTGCCCCACGCGAACGCGATCCGAATTGCCCAAAGGGGAAGCGGGAAATTCATCGCGACCGGATAGTTGAATCACCGCCACATCGCCACCGGGATCGGTCCCAATTAAAACCCAGGGGTACAACTTGCCATCCGCCAGACCGCCCCAACCTCGAACGCCAGCGCCCGCGACGACGTGATGGTTGGTTACGGCGATACCTGAGGGGTCGATAATTACTGCCGAACCACCGCCCTGACGATCCTCGTCGTAAACAGCGACGACACTGGAGACGACCTGTTCGATCGCTTGCATCCGCTGCTTTTCGGCGTCCAACACCAATTGCCATTGCGTCGATGTCAGCGGGGCGTCTTGAGCATGTGATGTGTTAGTAACCAACCCGATCAAACACGCCAGTCCAGCGATGCATTTCGCAACGGAGTGGAAAAATGTGCTTTGCAAAAAATTAGCCGGCGTGAAATGATTTAAGCCGGCCGGGTTGCGGGTAGGTACAAAGGCGGATGACATTAGGAAAACCTTAGCTCTAAAAAATTCCCAATTGGTCCCGCGCCGCTTCGGTCATCATATCTTGGGTCCAGGGCGGATCCATCACGACCTTGACGTTCACGGCATCAACCTGTTCGAGTTCCGCCACAAACTGCTTGCTTTGGCCAACCAATTGTGGGCCGGCCGGGCACATTGGGCTAGTCATTGTCATTTCAATGTTGACATCGTATTTGTCCGGTTCGTCCGATTTTTGTTGAACGTCAACGACGTAAATAAGACCGAGGTCGACAATATTGATGAACAATTCGGGATCAATTACTTTTTTAAGTTGTTCCCGGACTGTGTCTTCATGTAACGGCATTTGTACTAAACTCCTATGTAATGGTTGCAGATTCGATTATCCGAGAAAAAACGCAGTGATGCAATGAACCGGGCAATTCGCTTGCCTAGAATCGGGGCAGATCGTTGGAATCGAGTGAATCGCTCATCGGACGCTATCAGGTGCGGAAAATGCCGTGTGAAACTGTTGTTTGGTTGAGTAAGCCCAGTGGATTTCAAATTTAGCCCGTTGCCAAAGCCCCCTGTGTTCGTTACCTTTTAGTGGTTGGAAATCCCGCCCGTTGACAGACCCAAGACGTTGAAAATGCAAGCTTTTTCGCACCGTCGGAACTGAGTTGCACTAATGGAACTGAGTTGCGTTTGGGTCTGCGAGCAGGATAATTAGGGTGTTTGCCAAACCCGCTGGGAAGTATTGAAATCAATGATCGCGATGGGCTCATCACAACAGTTACCAGATCAACAACGGGTGGTTATAACCGGAATCGGTTTGACCGCGCCGAATGGTAACAACATCCAAGAACTGCGTGACTCACTGCTCAATGGGCGAAGTGGCGTTCGAGCCTACGAAATTCGATATTACGGCCCCACGTTGGCCGGAGTCTGTGAGTTTGAAGTTCAACGGTATCAGTCAAAAAAAGATACGCGCCGCGGTACTCGTGCCGGTAGCATTGGCGTCTACTGTGCCAATGAGGCATTAAAGGACAGCGGTATCGATTGGTCCAATTTCGATAAAGACACAGCTGGCATATATATCGGAGTCACGGAACACGGCAACGTCGAAACCGAGAATGAAGTCTATCAGCTTAAGGGATATGACTATGACACATCGTTTTGGTCACATCACCATAATCCGCGAACGGTCGCCAATAACCCAGCGGGTGAGATTGCCTTGAATTTGGGTGTCACCGGGCCTCATTACACAATCGGTGCGGCTTGCGCCGCTGGAAATGCCGGAATGATTCAAGGCGTTCAAATGTTGCGATTGGGTGAATGCGACTTGGCCTTTGCCGGTGGCGTATCGGAGAGCATTCATACGTTTGGGATTTTTGCCGGATTTGCCAGCCAGGGCGCTTTGGCAACCCATGAAGACCCGACCAAAGCATCGCGGCCCTTTGATTTGAAGCGAAACGGAATTGTTGTCGCCGAGGGTGGTTGTGTTTACATTTTAGAACGATTATCGGATGCAAAAGCGCGCGGCGCGAAAATTTATGCAGAAATAGTGGGGTACGCCATCAACACGGATGCCACGGACTTCGTATTGCCTAATGCCGAACGGCAAGCGCAGTGCATGAATTTGGCTTTGCGAAGAGCCGGATTGGCTGCTGAACAAATTGACATCGTGAGTACTCATGCCACGGGGACAACCAACGGGGACTCGTTAGAGTGCCAAGCGGTTCGAACGGTGTTTGGGAAATCGACCAAAACGTTCATCAATAATGCAAAGAGTTTTATCGGACATTCGATGGGAGCCGCCGGAGCCATTGAATTGGCTGGGAATTTGCCAGCTTTTAACGATGGTATCGTTCATCCGACAATTAATGTTGATGATCTTGATCCGGAATGCGACCTACCCGGGTTGGTGGCCAATCAACCACGTGAGGTCGGCAAAGTGGAGTACATTTTGAATAATTCGTTTGGAATGTTGGGCATCAACTCCGCACTTATTGTCAAATATCTGTAACATTAGTCGGCTGTTGAAACTTGAAATTTGCTTTTTAGCAATTGGAAATGAATAAAGGAACGCAACGAACATGAATCCCGAAGAAATTCGCCAAGCCATCATCGAGATTTTGGAAGATATTGCGCCGGATGAAGATCTATCCAAATTAGACGATGCGGTATCGTTCCGTGAGCAACTGGCAATGGACAGTATGGATTTCTTGGACATTGTGATGGAACTTCGCAAACGATACCGCGTGCAAGTTCCCGAAGAGGATTATCCTCAGTTGGCCTCGATGGAGAGCACCGTGACCTATTTGACTCCACGCATGGCTGGCGTTCACGCTTAACTTTCGAAATATGTACGACACGATCATTATTGGGGCCGGGATGTCCGGGTTGGCGGCCGGAATCCGGTTGGCCTATTATGATCAACGTGTTTGTATCCTGGAACGTCATACGACGATTGGCGGTCTCAATTCCTTTTATCGCCTTAACCGCCGTGATTACGACGTTGGTTTGCATGCCGTCACCAATTTTACTGAGAAGGGCGCTAAGAAGGGGCCTTTCTCGCGGATCTTAAGGCAACTCCGATTTAAATGGGAAGATTTTGCTTTGGCCCCCCAGCGGGGTTCGCGTATCGCTTTTCCACAGGGTAGTCTGCGGTTTTCGAACGATATTGGATTGTTGACTGCGGAAGTGTCCCGTGAATTCCCCAAACAATCGGATGGATTTCGTCGTCTATTAAATGAGATCACCGACTACGACGATTTGGACCAAGATGCTTTTCAAATTTCTACTCGCGAGCGTTTAGCCAGTTACTTTACCGAACCGTTACTGATCGAAATGTTGCTCTGCCCGCTAATGTGGTACGGCAATCCCCGCGAACATGATATGGCCTGGGGTCAATTTTGCATCATGTTTCGCAGCATCTTCATGGAAGGATTTGCGCGCCCCTATAAAGGTGTTCGGTTAATTCTCAAGAACTTGGTTAAGCGATTTCGTTCGCTGGGAGGCGAACTGAAGCTGCGGCGGGGCGTCAAACAAATCTTGACCGATGGCGATCGCGCCATTGGCGTTGATTTAGACAACGGCGAGCAACTGCTTGGCAAACGGATTTTGTCGTCGGCCGGACATGTAGAGACGTTGCGAATGTGCCAAAATGCTAGTGCGACGGAACCTCCAATTGCCGGACAGATGTCGTTCATCGAGTCGATTTCCGTATTGCCTTGCCAACCGACGCAAATTGGATACGACGATACAATTTTGTTTTTCAACGATTCGCCGCACTTCAATTGGCAACGCCCCACCGACGAGCTGTGCGACCTCCGCACGGGAGTGGTATGTTCGCCCAACAATTATTTGTACGATGGCGATGAAACGCTGTTGCCGGAAGGCATTATCCGCATCACATCGATTGCTAGTTACGATCGTTGGCAATCCTTGGATGAGATCCAGTATCGACGAGAAAAGTTGCGTTGGTATGATCGATCGGTGGCAGCGGCAGTTCGCTTCATGCCTGATTTTCGCCAACATGTAGTTGATACGGATATGTTTACCCCCACAACCATCCGTCGGTTTACTTGGCACGATAACGGCGCTGTTTATGGCGCGCCTGACAAGAAACTGGACGGTACCACTCATTTGCAAAACTTATTTTTATGTGGAACCGACCAAGGATTTGTGGGCATTATTGGAGCGATGATGAGCGGAATTTCGATGGCGAATATGCACTGTTTGAAAACGTAATCGGTGCCAATCAGAGCAGGCAATAGCCTTCGAAACGAATTAATGACAGCTTGATTGTACGGAAAGTAGTCGATGCCAAAAGATTTTTTGAAAGATGCGCGATCCCATTACGATGTGGTTGTCATTGGCAGTGGGCTGGGTGGCCTGACCGCCGCCAATATCATGGCGCGAGAAGGTCGCAGCGTTTTACTGCTCGAACAGCACTATAAATTGGGTGGACTCGCGACTTGGTTCAAACGCCCGGGAGGGCATTTATTTGATATCTCGCTCCATGGCTTTCCTCATGGAATGATCAAAAGTTGTCGCCGTTATTGGACAGCAGAAATCGCCGATTCGATTGTGCAGTTGCGAAATGTTCGATTTGACAATCCGATGTTTTCGCTGACCACCAGTTTTGATCGCCATGATTTTACGCGGCTTTTAACTCAACAGTTTGGCCTGGAGGAAACTCAAGTTCATGCTTTTTTTGACGCCGCCCGCAGCATGAATTTTTATGACGACCAATCGCAAACGACACGACAATTGTTTGACCGCTTTTTTCCCGGCCGCGAAGATGTCATTCGGCTATTAATGGAGCCCATCACTTATGCCAATGGCTCGACATTGGAAGATCCAGCGTTAACCTATGGCATTGTGTTTTCGAATTTCATGTCAAAGGGAGTATTCACGTTTCAAGGCGGTACCGATGGATTGGTGAAAGCCATGGAAGCCGAGATGCGTCGCAATGGTGTCGATATCCGCATTCGTGCGGATGTAGAACGTATCCAAATTAAAAATGGTCGGGTCCATTCTGTCGAAGTTGCCGGTCACGAAATTCGCACGGATTGTGTAATCTCCAATGCCAATCTCCGCGGCACTATATTTAACCTAGTCGGTGAACAATACTTTGACGGTCAGTTTGTTGACGCCGCCCGCGCCGTACGCCTGAACAATTCCAGTACCCAGGTCTACATGGCGCTGAGTGAAGGAGATACGATCCCCCACGAAACTGGAGATTTATTATTCTGCAGTACAGCGGATCGCTTTGCTACTGATTTATTGTTAAGTCGCGATATAACTAGTCGCACGTTTTCGTTTTACTACCCGGATATTCGGCCGGCAGGCAAAGGTCGTTATTTGATTGTTTCTAGCACCAACGCCAATTGGTCAGACTGGAATGAAATGAGCGACGAGGCTTATCAAGCCAGCAAACAAGATTTGATAGAGACGACTTTGAATTCCTTGGAAAAGTACGTCAAGAATTGTCGCGAGCGAATTGTCCATGTGGAAGCAGCGACGCCGCGAACGTTTGCACACTATACAAAACATCTCGACGGATCGAGTTTTGGTACCAAGTTTGAAGGACTCGCAGTGAGTCGCGCATTGCCACAACAAATTCCGGGGCTTTATCATGCAGGCAGTTGTGGCATTATCATGTCGGGTTGGCTGGGGACGATTAACTACGGTGTGATTGTTGCTAATGACGCTGAAAATTATTTGGCCGCACAAAGCAGTCGCTCCTCCCCTACCGCTTCGACCGTATCGACAACGACGGAGACCAGCCAATCATGATCGATGAACGAATTACGCAAGCTATCCCCCATCGCCCACCGATGTTGTTGGTTGATTCCATCGTGGCAATTACCGAAAATGAACTGGTTTGCGAAAAGACTTTTCGGGCTGAAGAATTTTTTTTTCAAGGCCATTACCCCGATTTCCCTATTGTTCCGGGAGTCATTTTGTGTGAATGCGCGGCTCAAGTTGGCGCGATATTTTTGGCGGGGAAATTGCTGGGGCAATCGGGGATTCCCGTTCTGACTCGTATGAATGACGTGCGATTCAAGCGAATGGTGCGACCCGAGGAAACCATTCGAACCAGTGTGAAATTGGAAGAAAAACTGGGTGACGCCTGGTTTTTGTCCGCAATTGTGCGAGTTGGGGCCGAAGTTGCTGTGCGGCTGCAATTTGCTTGCACATTGGCTGCCAAAGATTGAAATCGAGTTTCTTCCTATTTATATTACGATATCGCAAAAACTATTGATTTCGGCAAACGATTTCCTCAAAGTCAAAAAGCCGACATCCGTCGAGTTTAGAACGCATCGTCGTGCGACCAATATTGGGGTCGCGTTTCAATGTAATTTACCGAGAAAGCAATCATCATGTCCCCGAATAATCACCTTGATAAATCACCTAAAAATCAAAATCGAAGTTCGCGAAATCGAAACTGGCGAAATCAAACCCCAGCGATTCGTTTTGGAGTGAATGCCGCCGATGTCAACGATATTGGATACGATTATTTGGAAGCTCGCCAATTGTTGGCTGCGGCAATTCCTAGCACCTACGATCAATACATGGTTGAGTTAATCAATTTGGCGCGCGCCAACCCAACGGCTTACGCGCAATCGTTAGGCATCAACCTCAACGAAGGTCTCGCTCCTGGACGTATCAGTGGCGACGCCAAGGCACCGATCGCGATCAACCCGTTCCTGACTGACGCCGCTCAAAAACACAGTCAATGGATGGAAGCCAACGATCGTTTCAGCCATGCGGGAGCGGGCGGTAGTTCGTATCGCCAACGGATGGAAGCGGCGGGTTATGTTTTTCATACAGGAGCCATTTGGGGTGAAAACATTGCGCTGGAGTTGAAGTCCCAGCCAATCAATTTGACCGATGCAACTAAGTCCATGCAAGAAAAGTTGTTTCGCGATACCAACACTGCGGGGCGATGGCATCGACTAAACATTCTCGAACCTCGGTTTCGAGAAATAGGAGTTGGAGTCGATTCGGGCAATTATGTTTACAATGGTAAAACCTACCACGCTGCGTTGTCCACTCAGGATTTTGCGAAATCGGGGGGCCAAGTTTTCTTAACGGGTGTGGCTTATTCGGATACGGTGCTACGCAATAGCTTTTATACTCCCGGCGAAGGTCTGGGTGGCGTCAGCATTCGCGCCGTAAAAGATGGCACGGGTGAAACCTATACGACGGCGACTTGGACCTCCGGAGGTTACTCGCTGGCACTGCCTGCTGGGAAATACAGTGTATTTGTCTCAGGCGGTAATATTGGCGCTTCTCAATTCTATCCATCGGTGACGATTGGAACGGAAAACGTCAAATTTGATTTCAAGAAAGGGACCGTTGCTCGAGCTCCGGAAATTGCAGTCACTGGAAACACCAAACATATTGCTCACAAGTCGACCGCAACATCGCCCACGAACTATACCGATTTTGGTTCGATTAATGTAAGTCAGGGGCAATTGACTCGACCTTTCCGAATTTTAAATCTGGGCAATGTTGATCTGCGAATGACAAGTGCTAATCGGGTGCATGTGGTCGGGCCCAACCGCACTGATTTTACAGTCGCGCAGTATCCCGATACATCAGTACCTGGTGGTAACGGCACAACCTTCAAGATCAAATTTGATCCTAGCGGTGCTGGTCTGCGGACAGCCACCATTCGAGTATGGAGCAATGATGCTGATGAGCGGCCATTTGAGTTTGCCGTGGTCGGTACTGGAGTTGTCGTGACCCCAGCTCGTTACGCTTTGGCTTTCTCTCCAGTAAACGCGATTGATGGCAGCACCACTGCCGTGGTTCATCAACGCGATCGAGTCGTACCCAATGTTTCGTCATTCGATGGAGAAATGGTTAGCGCCTTGCGAACTCACGATGTCGATCGGCTAAGTTCTACCGCGGAAATTTCCAACTGGTCACAGGACCCCAATGGTTTTGTTTTTGCCGACACCGACAAGTTGGGTGAATCGAATTTGTTGGATGGTTGGAAGACTATCGCCATCGACGTTGATCGGGTATTTGCTCAATTGAGCGAGTAGAATCTAGCGGGACACAAATCCTTCGAAAACTACGATTGGGAATTAATACCTAGGGAATTGAATCCTTCAAAATTAATTGGCATTCGATGCTAAACCACCAGCGACAGCTGGTGGTGGCTTACTCTCAGCTAACAACCAGCACGTCCAAATGGCTACCCCATTTGCCGCTTGCGTTTACCCGAAAAAGCTGTCACCATTTAGCGTTTCAAATTTTCCCAAGCATCGACCAACCAATTGGCAGCGAGCTCAATTTCTTCAAACGAAGTATGCCAGCCGACACTCAATCGCAATGTACCTTGCGAGGATTCCGGCGAATGACCAAGTCCCGTGAGCACCGGGCTAGCCTGAATATTTTGATCGTTGCAAGCCGCACCGGTAGATGCGCAAAGCTGCGGTGTCCGTTGAAGTAAAGCGCGCCCCGTAACACCAGGAAAGGTTGCACTTAAGGTATTGGGAAGTCGCAAAGCACCCTGTCCATTAATTATTAGTTCCGCAATCGACGATTGCAGTCGCTGTGCCAAATCATCTCGCAATTGCTCCATCCGTTGCGAGGATTCGTCCAGCATCTTGCCAACCATAGAAGCGGCAGCGCCCAGACCGACAATATATGGAATGTTCTCGGTTCCGCCTCGAAATCCTTGTTCGTGATCCGTGCCATGCAAAACCGGCTCCAACTGGATTCCCTCGCGCACGAACAGCGCCCCCACACCCTTCGGCCCATAAAACTTATGCCCGGCTATCGACATTAGATCGACATCCAAAGCATCAACTTGTGTTGGAATTTTTCCCACCGATTGTGCTGCGTCTGTATGTACCAGTACCCCGCGTTCATGGCAGACATGGGCGATCTCGCGAATCGGTTGGATCGTACCTATTTCGTTATTGGCGTGCATGATACTGACCAAGCGTGTATTGCGCTGCAGGGCTTGCGCGATTGCTTCCGGTTGAACAACACCGTTTTGATCACAGGGAACAACCGTTACATCGTAACCTAAGCGTTCCATAAACTTGGCGGGCTGGATCACTGCAGCGTGTTCGATTGAGGAAATTACCAGATGGCCGCCCGCTGCCGGATTGCCAGCGAACAATAATCCTTTGATTGCTAAGTTATTACTCTCCGTCGCTCCGCTGGTAAAAACAATTTCATCGGCATCACAGCCTAACAAACCGGCAACCTGTCCGCGGGCATCGGTCATTGCTTCATAGGCGATGCGCCCGACGATATGTTGACTGGAAGCATTACCAAAATGCTCGGTGAAATAAGGCCGCATCGCCTCGACCACGGTCGGTGCCACGGGAGTCGTCGCATTGTAGTCAAGATAGATACGGCGCACAGATTAAACCCTTGTTTTCGAGTCGTTACGACCTTGTCGATCGATGCCTAATCACTGAATCGGCGTTTTGAAATCGATCGGCAGCTTCATTTCATCTCTAGTGTAACCGTTCCCAGCCGGGCGGCACGCCAGGGAAATTGTGACCGCGTGCGGTTTACCAGCGATCTGGCCCTGGCAAACGTTACAATCGTCAGAGTTGATCCACCAGGAATCGACCTGTTAATGAAGTAGGTGACAGCGAGATTGTCTCAGGCGATCCCGTCGCCATGATTCGGCCCCCTCCGGATCCGCCCTCGGGACCCAAGTCGACAATCCAATCGGCGAACCGCATAACATCGAGATGATGTTCGGTGACTAAAACCGTATTACCGCTTTCGACCAATTGATTGAGTACACCCAACAACCGCCCCACATCTTCAAAATGCAATCCAGTTGTCGGTTCATCTAACACATAAAGTGTTTTCCCCTGTCGGCGGGTCGACAATTCCAACGCTAATTTTAGTCGCTGAGCTTCGCCTCCCGACAACGTGGTGGCCGGTTGCCCCAGACTTAAGTAGCCCAATCCAATTTCGACCAATAAGTCCAGTACGGTTGCGATTCGACTGATATTGCGAAACTCGATTGCCGCTGTGGCAATTGGCATTTCCAAAACATCGGCAATCGAATGTCCGCGGAACTTGACGGCCAACGTTTGTGGATTAAACCGTTTGCCGCGACAGACGTGGCATACCACCGACGCTTCGCCTAAAAAACTCATGCTGAGTTTTTTGGAACCGTGACCTTGGCATTCGCTGCAGGCGCCAACGGACGCATTGAAACTGAATCGATTGGACTTAAATCCCAGCGATTTTGCTTCACGAGTCGCAGCAAATAATTTTCGAATCTCGTCTAACAACCCCAAGAACGTCGCTGGGCAACTGCGTGAATTGCGGCCGATTGGTTGCTGGTCAATGACCACCAAGCGTTCGAGGTTGTCATCGACACTTATTCTCCGAAAAGGTGCAGCAGCTTGGCAAGGCAGCCCAATATGAGCCAACATTGCGGGTACCAACGTTTGATTGATGAGAGTACTTTTACCAGAGCCGCTTACTCCGGTTACGCACGTAAATATGCCAAGCGGAATTTCCAGATCGACATTTTTCAAATTGTGGCCCGTGGCGCCAGTTAAGCGAATATAGCCTTGGTCAGGCCTACGCCGCTGAACCGGGCGCACCATTTGTTTGCGGCCAGATAAATAGGCCCCTGTCAGGCTATCGTGGGCTTGCATCACATGAGTTGGACTTCCTGCCGCAATGATTTGGCCGCCTTGAGCACCTGCCCCCGGCCCCATATCGATCAAACATTGCGCAGCACGCATTACGCTTTCATCATGTTCGACCACCACCACCGAATTTCCCCGACTCACCAATTCATTGAGCACTCCGATCAATCGATCCGTATCGCGCGGATGAAGTCCAATCGAGGGTTCATCGAGGATAAAACAAACATTGGTGAGCCCCGTCCCAATCGCGGCCGCCAAGCGCACGCGTTGGTATTCGCCACCACTGAGCGTATCTGCAGCGCGCCCGAGCGTCAAATATCCCAGCCCGACTCGGTTGAGAAATCCCAATCGGAAATGAATCTCACGTAGCAGTGGTTCGACGATCAATTGCTGCGATTCCGAGAAAGTCATTGCAGCAAATTGTTGTTCTAGTTCGCATAACGGTTTTTGTAACACTTCAGTCAATATCACATCACTTACCCGGACTTGGCGGGCGATTGGATTCAGTCGCGAGCCTTGGCAAGCCGCACATATCTGCTCCCAACTCACGGGCCGCGATTCATTCTCTGACTCATTCTCCGTCGACAATGCCAAAGCCTCTACGCCCATGCCTTGGCAAACCTCACAAGCACCGTACGGACTGTTAAAGCTGAAACTGCGTGGCTCAAGTTCTGGCAAACTGATTTGACAATCGGGACAAGCCAAGACAGTACTAAACGACCGGTCTTCCCAATCAATCGTCTTCCTTGCGGCATTAATATCGGGCCTTTGAAAACTGGCAACCACTAATTGGCCTGTAAGCCGCAGCGACAGGTCGATCGCTTCTTGCAGCCGCGTTTCAATTCCCGCGCGAATTACGATCCGATCGGTTACGGCATCGATCGAATGGTTCTGACGTGGATTCAAGGTAGGGATGGCATCGATGTCATAGATCGTCCCATCAACTCGCACACGAACCAACCGTTCTTTACGAATTTGTTCGAAAACCGCTTGATGGGAACCTTTTCGTCCTCTAACCAAGGGCGCTAAGACCACCATTTTGGTCTGCTCGGGCAATTCCATCAGCCACTTCAAGATTTGTTCGGGCGACTGTTGTCGAATGGTTTGGCCACATTGAGAGCAGCGGGCATCGCCCAGTCGGGCCCAAAGGACTCGCAGGTAATCGTAAATCTCGGTGATCGTTCCGACAGTACTGCGTGGGGACCCAATCCGCGAATGTTGATCAACGCGTTGAGTTGGCAACAGTCCGGAAATTGATTCTAGGGGCGGGCGGGGCAATTGATCGATCCATTGTCGAGCGCCTAAAGACAAAGTTTCCAAGTACTGCCGTTGGCCTTCGGCAAACAGCGTGTCAAGAGCCAACGAACTCTTGCCGCATCCGCTTGGCCCAGTAATGACGGTTAGGTTCCAATGGGGGATGTCGACATCGACGGCGCGGAGATTATGGGTCCGGGCACCACGAATTTCGATCCAGTCTCGGCGCCGATCCTCAATACGCAAATTCTTTTTCGTAGCCTTTGTCATGGGCGATTAACACACTTATAAGTTGCGCCACAATATTTCGTATTCCAATCACAATCGGCCGACAAGCTGGATTTACATATCATTATTCGAATTCTGAAACAACGCTTGCGTCAATTCAGGGAGTTGCTCGACCGATTGAAACGATTGGCAAACGATGCGAGGACATTGCCGTTGCACTTTTTTTAACAGCTCAAGATCGGTTGGATGATGTGGCAGGTCTCGAATAAGCACTGCTTTGACTTGTTCGGGGAATTTCTTAGCGAGTTTGCCGTAGATTTGCAAATCCTTTTCGCCGGAATCGCCGATCATCACAAAACGACGCCCAGGCAAGGCGCGAATTAAAGATTGAATCACACGGGCCTTTTGAGTTCGTCGGATTCTTACCATCCGTTGCAACATATGATTTCGCAATCGAAAAGGCCGCAAATGTAACGACCCTGCAGGAAACTGGCCGTCACTTAATAGTTGGTGTAAAGGCCCCAATAGTTGCCAGGGGCTCGACGAGACATAATGAAATTCAACACCTTGTTGTGCCCATTGCGCATAGACCTGCGACATCTGCTCAACGGCGCGAAACTCGCGCAGAAAGGTATTGATTAACATCGACTGTCGATCGTTAATCTCCGACTCTTTGATCGTATCATCGATATCGGATACAACGGACCATCCGACCGGGCGATAAACGTAAATAAATCCTTGGTATTCCGCATTCAATAACGGACGAATGATGCGCACGGGCAATTTCCAAGTCCCGAGCGTGGACTGGACAGATTCACGAATGATAGCGGGCACGGGAACTTGAATGGTTTGACCAAAAAATCCATTCCGTTTGGTCGTGCGTTTCAGCGCAAACTGTTTGCCGACAATTTCACACACAATCGGTTCGCGGGGAGAATCATCGGAAACAAAGGGCAGTACCCGTTCCGAGAACATGGGGCTCGACATTGCACTGTCATCGGCCCGCATAATACTGCCCAACATTTTTATCAGCAATCTTTTACTGATCGTCGGCGCATATCGTCGCCTCGCGATTCCGGCAATCGTAACGCGAATGCTCTCCGCATCGACCCAACACCCGGCTGTGGGAAACAATGCCAATTCAGCTGGGCAAGTTGATCGATCAGGCGATCCCGACATGGGTATTGTTGATTCTTCCAAAACGTCCTAACAATATACGGTTAAGGCCACACCCAAAAAATCGATGACTCGGTTAACACTTGGGCGTTAATACAATACGACCAAATCCAGCAACTCGTTCTCAAGGCTAACAAACCGATTTTTTAATTGTCGTATTGTAACGTTTCGCCATGCCCGATTTCTAGGTCAGTGACTATACTCCCAGCGAAATATTCCCCGATCAATTTGGGCAAAACCACCCAGGTTTACCGATTCCTGGAAAAAAATGATTTGTCGGGCGGTCGTACTTGGTCCAACAGACGGTTGGAGCGATCGATTGATTTCGGTTACAATCGATTTTTTGAGCATCATTCACTTCTGACCATCCTAAGGACAGTAAGGCAGACGCACTATGGCAAGACGCACGGGCGGTTTTCAATCGGAAATTCAACAGGCCGAAGACAAACGCACGAAGCAGCTTTCGAATAATGTTTTGGCGATCTTTTTGTTCGTGCTGGCTTGTTCCATCGTTGCCATTCTGGTTATTTTGAATTTGCCTCAACAACGTGGCAAAACACATGTCGTGTATTTATATGTCAGCGATGTAGAGACACACCCTTATGTCGTAGAAGATCAAAAATTAATCCAGCAGGCGGTCTTAAAGTTTGACTCGAACCATTTTTCCTGGCTCCCCCCGATTGCGGTCAGTTCGGATGATTTCCTTAACGATATTGCCAGACTTGAATCACTGGTAGCGGCCAACGATCACCTCATTGTCTACGTTGCCATGCCAGGCGCCGTTCGTTTTGAGAATTCTCAAGCAATCGCATGCCTGCGAACCCAAGTGGGCGAGTTTGCGCTCAATTCATCGAGCTTGATGCCTGTTGAAAAACTCTTGGAAAAAATCTACGGGATTAAAGCACAATCCCATTTCGTCGTTTTTGACCCAGGTCAACCCACCGTGGGGATGACGTCGATCCTGACTCAATATTACTCGGCACTCGAACCGCCACGACCATTAGATTGTTTTCCACAAGAAATGTATTTCCCATTTTTCTTGACCGAAACGATAAAGCAGTCTCAGGCGCCTCCGGGAACCTGGGCCTTGATTGCCAATCGCACCTTTGAACATTCGGTGATGTTAGAATCACTTGGGCATAGCGTTATCGCACATGCCTTTGCCAAATCCTTATTGATGCGAGATCAATCGATTGATGTTATCGATTTGTACCGTGACATCTCCCTAGAATGTCGTCGACTCACTTGGTGGAATCCTCCGGCCGCAGGCAATCAAATGGCCTTTGGGCAGATTCCTGTTTTGTTAGACGTAACTCAGCAAAAAATCGTCGACTTGCAAATAGGCCCTTCCCAACAACTTCCCGAACAACTGATTGCTTGGGTTGGCACCAAACAATCGGAACCGCCAACCACCAAGTCGGATGCAGATAGTTCCGAACCTGCTGCAAATGAGGCCTCGCAATCAGCGCCTTTTAACGAAATTTGGAGCTTAGTTTTTCAGCTAGAAAATCGAGACCCAAATAAACCCCACTCCCCCATCGATTTTGCCCCCGAGTCTTGGGCTCAATTCGTAGAACAATTGATGAGCAAACAAGTTGGTTTCTTGGCGACTCGGCGTTTAGATAAAAACAATGACGGTGAATTAACCCGATGGCGGAATGAGTTGAAATGGTTGTTGCGGAACCTAGCTCCACATTTACCGGTGCCTGAAGACGAGCCTCCCGTTGGCACCATCCAGTCGCCTTCGCTGCGTGCTGTCGAAAACCAATGGAGTACATATTTAGAACAATGGAATCGCGGCCGACCTGATGAGACCCGGCAGATTGGAACAAGCCGCGATTTGGCGATGAAGACGCTGCAGGCCGGCCAATTGCGCGACGCTCTCTATTTGGCTCGATTTTACTATCAAGGATTCGATGTATCACCGGACCGATTTGGACAGGTAACGGGTGTTGTGGGTTGGATGGAACAATTGGCACTTGGCCGACCATTTGCCGATCGTGCACTCCTCCAAGAAAATGTCTTGGCGTCGACCCAACCACCGACCTGGAATCCAACTTTTCCAACTTGGGAATCAACTCGCAGCCACTGGACATTTGAACGAGATGTTCGCAGCTTTTTGTTGGCTGGCTACCTGAAGCGAGAATTTCCCAGCGTGGATCCACGACACGTTCCTGGACCATCGGAAGATGATTTTCGCAGTGGGTTGGCCGGTGCAATGGACCCGCAAGAGGGCCCTCGACTAAACTCTCGCTGGTTTGATCAATATTCACTGCGGATAATAAACACCGCTCGCGAACTCAGCATTTGGGCAGCTCAACCATTGGCGTTGCCCAAAGTGGAAATGCCAACACAGATCGCTCAATTGTCCGAATGTGTGTTGCAGCGGTGGCCCGGTGTGGGAGATGAGCCGCTGGAAATGGCCCAACGCCGGCGCCTTTCCGTCGTGCCGCAACAAGCCCTCGAACCCGGCGCCTATCGCCCACCGGCTATCGTTTGGCGCGACAAGAAACGTGGATTCCAAGTCGCCGTTTCTGCCGCTCCGGACTCAACATCCAGCTTGGTCAATGGGCCTCAAGGGTTCCAAGTACATCCCGCCGCCGAATATGCCCCAGTCACTATCGACCTGACGGCATCGCTGGAGAATATTCCAGTGGGCTCCATGCGTTGGCAGATCTTAGATCGCCCCGCAAATGCCCTCGTCGAAATCACTCAACCCAACGATGCAATTGGTCAAGACCGCCGGTTATTAAAAATCATTCCACAAACAAATCGCGAACAAACAGCCGAATCTCAGTATGTCACGATCGAAGCTCGGCCGGCCGACGAATCGGCACCACCGCAACAATTCAAGTTTGAGATTGTGTTTCCTGCGTTGGATCGCTTTGCTCTGAAACTCGAAAACAGTACTTGGACAGAACAAACTGACCAAGAGCGCGAGCTGCAAAGCGATTTCGGTCTAGCCCTCAAAAATGAATCCCGATTGACCATTCAACCAGTCACGGGAATTCCCACTCCGTTGAAAGTGCAAGTTCGCAATACCACTAATTTCGAACAAGATGCTCAAGCCCATCTTTATTACTTCGACACGGCCCAAAATGGATTGACCCCAGGGCGGCTCGAAATAAGCTGGTTGTCATCGGCAAATTTTGAACAGTTGATTGCATCGGGAGAATTGAAAAAACTGCAATCAAGTGGACTGGTAAAGCTACCTCCCACCGGTTGGGCGACGATCAACTGGGGCGCCGAACCGAACCCCGGTGGATCGATCAATGGGCCTTTACTTGTGATGGTTGAATCGCCAGCAATCCCCTCTCTACGTCCGGCGAGACGATGGTTCAGTGTGATTGAAATCCGTCGAATTCGCGCTGGTCAAACTGTACGTTACGCTGAAGAACGCGGCTCGCAACCGATGTATTTTGAGCGCGTACCCCAACTGTCCCAGGCGGCCGTCGCTGGGATCAAATCACTGAATATGAAATCCTCTCGAAACAATTTGCCGTTTGCGCTCGGCAAGACCCCTGGTGCAGAAGAGCGCGAATGGAACGTAACACTCGAACCACCTCGCACCTCGACGACCGGCCATGTTTTGCTCGACCTGCTCGGTGAACCACGCGCATTACGCTATAGCTTTGAATCGACATTGAACGCCAAACCGCTCGCCGACCGAACCATTGAGTATGAACTCACCGAGTCCGACGGTTTAGCGACTAACTATTTTTCGTATTCCACACGTGAGGGCGATTTAGCGACTACCGTTTGGCTGATTAACGGCGTTTGGAACCAAGAACAACGCGACAAACATCAGTTAAAACTTAAACTCGATCTAGTGGAAAAGTTGTTAAATCAACCTTGGACCTTACGCCGTAGCACCTTGGACGACCAGGGAAATTCCAGCGGTGCGAACAACGAAGTCCGTTGCCAAGTCGATCGTCGCGAACAATTTAGTTGGAATACAGCTGCCGATTTGTTGACGCTAACGACGAGTGCCGTCGATTTTCAGTTCCCACTGCCCGAAGGTCCCTCGAACTTGCAATACGATGTTGGTCTTGATGATTCAACCTGGGCCCGCTTGCGGATAATCAAAAGACCGCCGCTGGGTGATTTGCGCCGACCGCGATTGGAATTTGGAAATACTCGAGAAGACGCCATCTTGTTAAAAGAAAAAGATCGCTTGGAGATTAATGTCATGCCGCCTGCCGCGGATGCCAACACAATTCTCGCGGGCAAATTGCTTGTCTATTGGAACGACGAAGCCAAACCCATTTGGGAACAACCGATTACTCCAGAAAGTGAAGGCAAAAGCTATACCGTTCCCAAAGCATTAATCAATGAGAAATTAGAAAAGGTTGGGGAATATCGAGTCCGAGCAACGTACATGGACTTTTTTGGACGTGAATCTGATGCCGTCCAACGCGTCTTGCGGGCCACTGTTCCCCCCGTCAAGCCTGGCGATGATCCCAAGCTTCCAAAACCTGTCGATCTGACGATACAAATTAAACCCAGCGCCCGCATTCAGTCATTGACACTTTCCGGAGTCAACGTAACGCGCGATTCGGAACCGACGTCAGTCATGATTAATGAACGGCGCGTTAGAGTCCAACCGGATTTAGCCAGCGGCACGGTCACTTTTTACGGTCTAGCACCGGGCGAATACGAAGTCTCGGCCGTCCGCTTAGAGGGCTTTAGAGAAGAGAAATCCAAGGTTGAAAAAGTAAATGTGAAGTCCACCATGACCTGGACACATGAATTTAAAACCGATAAATGATCCAAAGTCTACGAAGGAACCGCGATGCGAGTGTTTTTGGAATATGCCGTCAATCTAGTCAACAAGCGAGCATTTCTGCGAGCGGGGTACCGTTTGTGTGTTGGCTCTAGTCGACTCGCCGATCTGCATATTGACGGCGCACCTCAACTGGAACCTCGGCATTTCGAACTTGTCCACTTGGGCGAAAAAGTCGTCCTCCGAAACTTGGTCGCCGCCAAACCGCTAACCGTTAATCACTCGCCACTAGCGGAAGATCAATCATTGACTCACGATGATCGAATCACAGCCGGTGGATTAACGTTTCGCCTGATTATCGAAAGCGATTCAGTTCCAATAACAAATGTTGCCGCAATGGGCGTTCCAGCCGCTGCCCTGACGCTTGCCGCCGTATCGGAGGCCGAGGTTTCTGAAGATCTAATCGAAACTGCTTTACCTTCTGGCGTCTTACACCGCCAATGGAAAGGGAGTCACTGGCAAAAAAACTTCAGCTCGTTCTTGGAAGGTGAAGCTGAAACATCCACGGTAATTTGCTTGGTCAATTTCAAAAAAAGCGAAAAGCCGTTTCCAGCCGATTGCACCGACGAAGTTGACCTCGTGCGAAACGCAAGCGACACGTTGCGAGCGGAAAATTCGCTACATTTAGTTGGCACGGGCGAGCTGGCTGACGCCCAAAAAACCTTACAAGCTTCCATCGAGGCCGGCCAACCAATTACTTTAATTCATGGCTCACTCGAAAAGGGGGCATTACAAGAAAAGTTGCCTTTGTATGCAACTTGGATGGTCGACCCGGAAACACTTGGCTTTCATTTACGGCAAAACACCAAACGACTTCTGGCCCAGTGGTTTCAAATCGCTAACGGATTTGTGATCTATTCTGGTGGATCAGAAATTGACCATTACAGTCATCCTGGCACGCGGGCCCTATAATGGAATTTTATTCGCGTCTAGATAGCGCTAGTGCAAGTTCGGCTCAGCGGTAAATTCTCGATTGAAACGGCCTTGCGCAAAAATAAAATTGTTGACAACAAAGTCCACTGACTTGGCTCTGGTCGAAAGCACTGATCGACAAGCGTTAACAACAAGAAGGTGACTGGCTACAAGGATTTAATTCTTGCACAAGCCGATCGAGTGCAGCAAATTGAGCATCCGCTCGGCTCGTAAAGTCTTGGCGATCAAGCCATTTCTCGAGCGCTGCGAACGCAACCGGGCAAACAGAAACACCTGCATCTTTTTGGAGAATCCCCATGACTCTTTCTCGTGGCATGGCATCGCGATAGGGACGTGCGGCTGACAATGCTTCAAAAACATCGGCCACCATCAATATCCGGGCTTCTACATCCAACAGGCTGGACGTGATCCCGCGGAAATAACCTCGTCCGTCGAGCCGCTCGTGATGTGCTCCGGCATGAGTTGCCAATAATTGAAAGCTACCAATTTTGGATAGAATTTCTTCCGAGAACCGCGGATGTTGCTTCATTGCGGCAAACTCTTCATCGGTCATCTTTCCTGGCTTGTCGAGAATCAGGTTTGACACACCCAATTTTCCTAAATCGTGCAACAGCGCGGTGCGATGCAAGTGCCGTCGATTTTCCGGGGTCATCCCTAACATTTCAGCCATGCCATCAGCAATTGCTGCGACACCCGCGGAGTGTCGAGCCGTCCAAGGACTTTTGGCATCGACAACTTGGCTGAATGCCAATGCCACTTCATCCAGAACCCGTTCGTCAGCCAACAAGACTTGGTCCTGCGGTTCCAATTCAACCAGCCAATTTTGGTGATTAGCCGTTTGAAATCGATTGACAAAATTTCCGTCCGCGACCATCGACTGGAACAATTGAACTAAGTTCGGATCAAACCAACGACCCGATCTTGAGGTCACAACTTGGCAACATTCAGCCAGGCCGTGTTCGCGCCAGAAGACCTCGATTGTTTGACAGA
>JBGSMY010000085.1:0-6826 GCA_041739975.1 Pirellulaceae bacterium | reverse complement strand
CAATAAACAAGGATCACAATTTTTCTCAAGGTTTTTTTGCAACGCACTTAATTTGTAGTGGCTTCACGTTGCTCAAGAGGTTTGGCCACGGTGGCTAATGCTCCTCGACCCGTTTGGAGTGACCGTCGTGAAAGTGCGTATCGCGTTAAATTCTTCCTTGCCCGATATTCCCGGCAACCGACCTGTTGCGACCGTTTCCCGGCGTTCGTGCCATTCGTGTTTTTCTTGGTCAAGTCGTATTGACCACTAAATTCCCGGAAGAGCCATAAAAATAGATGTGGAGTCCTATATGGCAAGTTATTCAGCAAACGATTCGATCGTTGAAATCGAGCGAATCAACGATTTTCCAAATCGCCGCGTTTGACATTGCGATTGTGATTAAGACCTTGTGAGACTTAACTCGCCAGTCTCTGGACCAATTGAGCAACTTGTTGCGGATCATCTTGGGATTCCAAGTGATCGAGCGTGTCATCTTTGATGCCTAATTTTTGCAGATGTAAGCGCAGGCTCTTCCAATGTTTTTCGCGTTTTTTCCCGGACGATAGGTACAACTCGGTGACCAATTCTTGCGCCCGTTGCAGCGCGATCGAGTCGCGATGCTCATAATACTTCTTGATAATGTTCTGTTGGTATTTTGTATGTTCAGCCATTTGGTGTTTCTCCTGTCTATCAAACATCGACCATTGTCAAAATCGTCGGATTGACGAAAACGGTTGAGAGATTGCCGAGACTTCGATCCATTGCGGATCGTCGTCGGTTTTCACGCAATCGTCGCAACCAGACTAAATTAACAGATCCGCGCCGCCAACAGTACCAGGACACAAGTTGGTGCATGAGTGATAACTCCTGATTCAACCAAGCGAACCGCATCGGCCATACTCATTTTAACACGAGTGATCAATTCGGTGCCCTCGGGTGCACTGGCAGTGGGGCGTAATTGACGTGCGAAATACAACTGAGTGGGTGAGCGAATGATTGTGGTAAACGGGTCGACCGACGTCGCTGGAATCCATTGACCGGCAGTTAAGCCTAATTCTTCAGCCAATTCGCGCTGGGCCGTGTCCAATGGAGATTCGTCAGGTTCGATTCCGCCACTAACCCCCTCCAGGGATTCTCTGCCAATTGCATAATGAAATTCGCGAGTTAAATAGACGTTGTTGTCATCGTCGATCGGCAAGATGCATACACCGGCCTTCATTTGCACGACAACATGCTGTCCGGGCAGTCCATCCGGGCGGATTACCTGATCCAAATGGACTTGGACAAAGGTGTCCGCGTAAATGTCCGCTGTCGTTTTAATTTTCCAAGGGCCGTGCGGTCTCACTATTTTGCTGGCTTTCTTGGGATTTGTTGCTAATGACCCAGTAGGGGCGATTTGTTCAGGGCACTTTCACCCCGTATCTTTTATCAGGTGCTGACTCTTCGGACAACTTGGGTTATCTGAAAGTAAACCGCGAGGGGAGGGATTGTCTAGTGAAATCGCGACCAATGTAATGGCAAAGGAGCAACGCAATGAGCACTTGGATTTCCGCAACGGAGTATCGTACCAGTGGCGCCAAACAACTTGGTTTGGCCTTGAACCCCGCGTTCTTTCAGGAAATTAAAGCCGACCATACAGAGTTTCGACAGATGCTGGATCACGTGGTTGGTCGCTGGTCGCAAACTCATATTCCAATCAATCGGCAATCGGTAGAAGAAATGATTCAATTGCGCGACGCCATTGAATCGTATTTTGCCTTAGAAGAGTTTTACGGATTTTTGCCGACCAAACGAGCGATCAGTTCCAAAATAGTGCAGGTGGCGATTAAGCTTCAGTCACAGCATCGCGATTTGTTTCTGGAACTTAGTGAAATTATTGAAATTATGGAACAACAGCTCTACCACGAGCGTCGTGTAAGTTCCAATGAAGTGTCCCAGCGAATTCAACAATTCTATCAAAACTGGTGTGAGCACGAACAACAGGAAATGAAATTGCTGCAACGCTCACATAACGAGGAACTTGGCGGCAGCGGTTAATACTTGTCTGCAATCGATCAAACGACAACCGTTCTCTCGCAAGCGATTTCAACACTAGAAAAATTTCGCTTTTTTTGCGAACGAACTTATTCGATTATCGTTGTCCTGATCGATTCGCCGGGCGGACTGCTGGGTTGTTCGGTCGGTACAGTCGCGGAGTTGTTAGCCTGAGGCGGTATTTCCAGTTTCGTAATCTTTGTCAGCTCAAATCGTGCATTGTCCGTTTCTCCGTCACTGCTTTGTTGCAAGACGTACAAATTGCTTTGACTATCAAAACTGAACGCTCTGGGGTGATGAAGCGGCATGACCGAATGTGCGCGAAACCCATCCGGAGATTGGGGATTGCCGACAATCTTGACTAGCCCTCCCGTGGAGTTGTTTTCAAAAGCGTCCAAAATTGCGAACAATCTTCCTCGCTTTGGGCCATAGGCCAATTGTTGTAGCGCGGCAAGTTCTCCCGCAAAGGCCCCTTTGTGCTTCAAGGATTTGTCGAAGAAATCCAACGTCGTCTGCCGCGTTTCGGGGTTTGACGCAGCGACAAGATAAAACTGTTCTGGGGACAACAAAATACAAACACCATTTGTTAGGGCATTTTCGGTTGTTACTCCAGACGCAATTGCCTTAGCTATTGATTCAGAAAATTTTGTGCGTTCAATTTTGGAAAGCGTCTCGCCGTTCAATGTGCATCGTACAATCACGGGTTTTCCAGCAAGATCGTGGACCAGCAAAAAGATTTGTGGTCCGGATACAAAGATTCCTCGGCAAGGTCCACGCAATTCGGGATCGATTGCACCTTTGGCCTCGGTTTCTGATACAACCGAATCCGATTTGGCTGAGTCATCTTCCACTGTCGATTCGTTAGCTTTGGTAACCGGCGGCTCGGTTTGCGAACTTGCGCTGGCCGAATCAGCGGCTGTTTGGTTGGCTTCCTGAGGTTGGTTCGGTTTAGTTTCGTCAGCTTTGGGGTGTTTTGTTTCCATTTCGTTTGGCTGGCAGCGGACCATCCAATCTTCGCGATCAATGGTTTTGGCACCATCGGCTCCCGACCAGCGGTACAATCGCAATTCAGGTTGTCCGGATTCGGCGGTCGTCCCGATCAATAGTAGTTCTTTTGCTACAAAGGCAATCGCTTCGATGGTTCCTGGAGTACTTGGCTTGAATTGACTGTCTGGTTTGAAACCTGCAATCACATCACGCGGCTTAGTCCAGTTCCATTCGATAACACGACCGGATCCCGCGTCGATCACAAAGGGATGATTGGTTTCAGGTTGAATCGCCACGGCCCGTGGGTTGATCAGATCGCCGAAAATTTTCTCTGTCTTTGGAAGAGTATTGGCTGTTGGTTGGTTAACTTGGCCGCACGTGATTGCCGCGAAGCTCGCCATCAGGATCAGATTGCAGAGACATTTTAGTTGTGAACGCATGGTGTGAATCGTCCCTTTGACTAAAGCACGTGAAGTCCAACGCATTGTGACTAGTCTTTATGTTCGTCTAAACGATGCGCCTGGTCAACAATGAACGGTCAATACCATTGAGGTTCATTTACATCGCGATTCCCTGGGCTCGCTCATAAGCATCGATTTTATCGGCCTGTTGGAGAGTTAGGCCGATATCGTCGAGGCCCCGCAACAAGCAATCGCGGCGAAATTCGTCTACCGTAAATTTCGCGGTGAAGCCATGTTCATCGCTGACCTCTAACCGCTCCAAATCGACCGTAACTTGGTATCCGGGGTGAGATGCAGTGCGTTGGTGCAAAATTTCAACTTCGGCTTCGGTAAGCGTGACGGGCAGGACGCCATTTTTGAAGCAATTGTTGTAGAAGATATCGGCGAACGATTGTGCGATAACGCAGCGGAAGCCAAAATCGGCCAACGCCCACACGGCGTGTTCGCGGCTAGAACCGTTGCCAAAATTCTGTCTGGCAACCAAGATTCCTGCGCCCCGAAATTCCGGGCGATTTAATTCGAATTCCGAATTGGATTGGCCGTTGGCTAGGTATCGCCAATCAAAAAACAAGAATTGGCCAAAGCCCGTGCGTTCGATCCGCTTGAGAAACTGTTTGGGGATAATTTGGTCGGTGTCGACGTTGGAACGATTCATTGTCGCCACCAAACCGGTATAGCGCGTAAACGGTTGCATAATTAGTCCTTATATTGCCATTGGCGGATATCGACAAATTTTCCCTGAACAGCCGCAGCGGCGGCCATAGCGGGTGAAAGCAAATGGGTGCGACCGCCTTTTCCCTGGCGACCTTCGAAATTGCGATTGCTAGTCGAGGCACAACGCTGGCCGGGTGACAACTGATCGGGGTTCATCCCCAGACACATACTACAGCCGGCCTCGCGCCATTCCATGCCTGCAGCTTGAAAAATTTGGTCAAGGCCTTCTTGTTCGGCCTGATGTTTTATGATTCCGCTGCCGGGCACTACCATTGCATGAACACGTTCGTGGACTTGATAGCCACGCAACACGGCTGCGGCCTCACGCAAGTCTTCAATGCGGGAGTTGGTGCAGGAACCGATAAATACTCGATCGATGGCGATATCCGAAAAGCGAGAGCCGGCTTGCAGGTCCATATACTTCAAGGCATTTTCGGCCGATTGGCGTTCGACGGGGTCAGCAAAATCATTGGGATTGGGAATGGGCTGATCGACAGGGATTACTTGGCCCGGGTTGGTTCCCCAAGTGATTTGCGGAGCGATATTAGCCGCATCGTAGATTTCAACGCGATCGTAAGTTGCACCAGGGTCCGATGGCAGCAGACGCCATTGTTGGATCGCCGACTCAAAATCTTTGGGGGCCTGTTCGCGACCACGTAAGTACGAAAAGGTGATTTCATCAGGAGCAATCATTCCCGCTCGCGCTCCGGCCTCGATTGACATATTACAAATCGTCATTCGTTGTTCCATTGACAAAGCGCGAATCGCAGAGCCGGTATATTCCAATACGTAACCGGTTCCACCCGAAGTAGTAAGTTTGCCGATCAAATAAAGGATCAGGTCCTTGGAGGTAACGCCGCGAGCCAACGTACCGTTAATGCGAAGCTCACAAGTTTTTGGTCGCGATTGCATCAATGTTTGGGTGGCCATCACGTGCTCAACTTCGCTGGTGCCGATCCCAAAAGCCAAAGCGCCAAATGCACCGTGCGTCGCCGTATGACTGTCTCCACAGACAATGGTCATGCCCGGTTGGGTAAATCCAAGTTCCGGTCCAATCACATGGACAATGCCTTGATTGGGGCTATCGAGGTCATAAAGGCGGACGCCAAACTCGCGACAGTTTTGTCGTAGAGTTTCGATTTGTTGACGAGAGATGGGATCGGCAATCGGAAGACTGCGATTTGTCGTGGGAACATTGTGGTCTTGGGTGGCGATCGTCCGTTCAGGCCGGCGGACTTTCCGGCCCGCAAGCCGCAATCCCTCAAAAGCTTGCGGGCTGGTGACTTCGTGAACCAAATGCAGGTCGATGTACAGCAAGGCCTGCGTCGGGCTAGCTTGATATACGATGTGGTTATCCCAGATCTTTTCGAACATCGTTTTTGGGGCCGGGGCGATCACAGGGGCATACTCCTCAACTGCATTCGGTTTCCCAATTGAATAAATTGAGAAAGAACTAGAACTCAAAATCGCAGCTCAAATAAATGCGATTTCCTAAGTTTAACAAAAAATTGGCAATTTGGGTTTAAGCAAGCTCAATCCGAACCGGTCGGTCTAGTTCGACCCGGGACGAATGTAAATTCCGTCGCATATTAAAACGGTCAATCATAGCCGCTCGGGTTGGGAATCACTGTAGGCAACTGCTGAATTTCAGCTTTGTTGTCCATCCCGCTGAAGGTTTAATGGCCCCCTACACCCTCAAATCGCAAATGCGTTTCCATCCGCTTGGGTACCTCAAGTCGGCAGCACATGACTGAAACTAACGTACCCAGACCCTAATGGAACGAGACCCTAATGATTTGTGTTTCGGTGACGTAGGTACTCAATGTCGGTAGGTGCAACAGGTCTCCCTAACCGAAATGGCCAATTATCGCACAAACTGAATACCTGAAAACAGGGTCTGACCCCAACGATCACCCCCGTATGCCGATTCCCCGAAAGGCGTGTCAATTAAGCCTCGAGATTTGTTTGACACCACGAGTTCTTAGCTTGACAGACTTCGGAAGGGCAGATCTGCGCCCTGTCCGAATCGGCCTTTACTTTGAACTCCGTTTCCGCAGCCATATCGACGCAATCGCCAATCCTCCGCGTCAAGCCTATCAGACCAAAACGGGTTGCCTTTCGAATTCAAGAACACATGATCCCGATGCGGGGATCGCTGCCGTTTCATCAAGGCCAACGTCTCGGGCCCGCAGCCCTCAAGGCGCGCGGGTTGAATACCAGCCACTCACGCCGCCGGCTAGGATTGTGTCGGCCCTTGTGGGACTGATTCAGGGTTCAAGACACGACGGTTATCCAGGACTTTTAGTGGCTTTTGCGGAATGTAGGACAAGAAAATGTAGGACAAGAAAATGTAGGACAAGAAAATGTAGGACAAAAAAATGGAATGGCCAATGTGAGGTAGAAATCAGCATTGATTATCGTGGTAGGAATCCTGTGTCTGCATTTCTTCTATTCTGTCCGCTCGCGCGTTAACTTTTTGGCTTGACCTAAATTGCGTTGCCACCTTTATGCACTCAAATTCTTAAATGAGTTCAAATCTTCTTGTCCCAAATCTTCTTGTCCCAAATCTTCTTGTCCCAAATCTTCTTGTCCCAAATCTTCTTGTCCCAAATCTTCTTGTCCCAAATCTTCTTGTCCCAAATATTCTTGTC
>JBGSMY010000015.1:0-45445 GCA_041739975.1 Pirellulaceae bacterium | reverse complement strand
CTCGAAAACAACTTAGCATCTCCGTAATCGATATTACTGGGAATCCATTCAATAACACAACTACTACTGTGGCCAACCTCGGGTTCACCAAAAATTTAATAATTCCTGAAGACTTGTGTGGTACGATGAGAGCAAGCTGGCAGGGGGCGACTACCGTAGCCGTCCGCTGTACAGTAGCCGTCCGCTGTCTTAAAGTAGCCGTCCGCTGTCCTCAGCGGCGGAATAGAAAGCTCTCTTTATTTTTGTTGCCAGTTTTTTGTCGTCGATTGTCAGCCTGAGGACAGGCTGACCTACGTTACCGCGGTCCTCAGCGGCGGAATAGAAAGCTCTCTTTGTTTTTGTTGCCTGTTTTTTGTCGTCGATTGTCAGCTTGAGGACAAGCTGACCTACGTTACCGCTGTCCTCAGCGGCGAGCACAGTAGCCGCCGGTAGAACAACGGCGGCCACGACCACCACCGGCCACGACCGCGAGCAACAACGACGACTTACTCGGGAGCGAATCCACTTATCGTAATTTTGCGATGACTTTTTTGAGGACGATCAACCATTCTTCGACTTCGGCAGCAGTGTTGTAAAGATAAAAACTAGCGCGAACACTAGCGGTAATTTGCAATCGATCGTGCAAAGGCATCGCACAGTGATGACCCGCTCGAACCGCGATTCCTTGACGGTCCAACAACACGGCCAAATCCTGTGCGGAAACGCCGGGTACATGAAAACTGATAATCCCCGAGCGGTCGGGAGAATTGGCTCCCAACAATTCCACTTCAGGCATCTCCTGTAATCCGGCCAACGCTAGGGAACTCAACGCCAAGTCGTGTTCGTGCAATTGATGCCACGAAAATTGTTGTAAATATTCGACGGCCGCTCCCAACCCAATTGCCTCGACAATTGGCGGAGTCCCTGCTTCAAATTTTGCTGGCAACTCGCCCGGCGTAAAGCCGTCTTGAGTCACTGTGCGGATCATACTGCCACCGCCCATAAACGCAGGCATCGCTTCCAATTGGGCTCGGCGACCGTAAAGAATTCCCACGCCCGACGGGCCCAACATTTTGTGACCGCTAAACACCACAAAATCGGCTTGCCACTGTTCGACATCGATCGCACGGTGTGCAACATGCTGAGCCGCATCAACTACTGCGATGGCGCCAACAGAATGCGCCGCACGGACAAGTTCATCAACCGGCAATGCACAACCCAACACGTTGGAAACCGCCGCAAACGAAACGATCTTCGTGCGCGTGGTTAGTTGTTGACGCCAATGTTCGATATCAAAATTTCGGCCATCCGGCAAATCACACCATACAATCTTGGCTCCCGTGCGTTGGGCTAATTGCTGCCAAGGCACAATATTCGAGTGGTGCTCAAAAATCGTCAGTACGATTTCATCGCCTGGACGAAGATTTTCATCTCCCCAACTTCGGGCAATCAAATTAATGCCGGCCGTTGTGCCACTAGTAAAAATGACCTCATACGGATCGCTAACATTGAGAAACTGCGCAATCAATTGGCGTGCACGTTCAAAATCAGCCGACGCCATTTCGCTGAGATAATGTATGCCGCGGTGAACATTGGCATAACGTGTTTCATAACATCTTGTCATGGCCTCGATCACGGCCAACGGCCGCTGCGAGGACGCAGCATTATCAAAGTAAATTAATGGGCGCTGGTTGTGTATCGATTGCTGAAGTATCGGAAAATCACGCCTGATCGCCGCGATATCCCATGTTTGTTCGAGCATTGTATCTGCCATAAAGATTCAAACTGATTCTTAGCAACATTGCATTAGGCCAACAAAAACCAACGATGCGCGGTGGCACTCCGATGTCTCTGATTGTCCTGAGATCGCCGATACGATGAGGCGACCGCCGAGATAAAAAAACTTTGACTATCTGCGCCAGTCAATTCCCGATAATTTTGCCAAAGCCAATTGCAAGGCGTGGGTTCCCAACTGACCACCGCCCTGCCCTTGCAAAGCGACGTATAATTGCTGCGCCAAAGCGACTCCAGGCAGCGATAGTTTCATCAGATTGGCCTCGCGGAGCACAATCCCTAGATCCTTCACAAAGTGGTCGACGAAAAAGCCTGGGTCAAACTGTTGCGCAATTATACGCGGCGCCAGATTGCTGAGCGACCAACTACCTGCCGCACCCGAACTTACGGACTGTAATACTTTGTCCAGATCTAAACCGGCGCGATAGGCATACAACAGTGCTTCGCAAACCCCGATCATATTTGTCGCGATTAGAGTCTGATTGACCATTTTTGTGTGCTGACCACACCCAGCAGCGCCCTGATAGACGATTGTCTTTCCCAAACACTGAAACAAAGGCAGCACGCGCTCAAAAATATCGAGTTCACCGCCGACCATAATCGACAAGGTTGCATTCCGCGCTCCGAGGTCTCCACCGGAAACCGGGGCGTCTAGACAATGCACTTGACGCTCCATGGCTTTTAACGACAGTCGCCGCGCAAGTGTCGGTTCGCTGGTGGTCATATCGACCAAGATTGTATTTGCCGCAGCCGACTGTAATGTCCCTTGTGGCCCTAAATGGACCTGTTCCACATCATGTGGATAACCGACGATGGAGAATATAATTTCGCTTTGCGCGGCAACCTCGGCAGCCGTTTCAACCCAGCGGGCACCGCGCGACTCTAAATCCACCGCTTTGCCACGCGTGCGACTGGTCATTGTTATGGAATAGCCTTGGCTGAGCAGATGCCCGCACATACTGCGTCCCATAACGCCCGTCCCGATCCAGCCGATTCGCAGAGCGGAGGTAGTTCCTCCGGCATTAATATTCGTATTCATCGCATCAATCGAAATTGGGCCGTTTCAGAATCTCAGCCAACAAAATCGCTTGGCCGATATTTTGTGGCGATCGCAACATTTCAAAAATTGTTGTTGGCCCGGTGTTGCCACTACCTTTGCGTTTTTGTTTTTTCGCCGGCGACTTGTCGCCCGTGTCGGCCAATCGAGAGACCGAGTGATCGAATTTTTCGTGCAGCCGTGATTCTAATTTATCATCAGCCAACGCAACTTCTTGACCGAGTCGTGCTGCGCCTTGACTTACAGATTTAGAATTGACGGCTTTGCGAACATGTTCAGCAATTGATTCGCGGTACGTAATTTCCTCGGCAACCGGAACGGATTGGGGAGGTGGTTGTGGAGCAACTGGGCGGCGCGGAGGTTGACTACCCATCGCGGGTTGCGATGGCTTGGTGGCACCCTTATTTGCCTGCTGCCGACGTTCGGCGGCTTTCCGCAAAAATTCTTCGATATCACGCGCCATTTGTTGGTTTCCCTAATGGAATTCTTTCGATATGGGTTGTCACTGGCTCGGTAAAACGCGGACCAATTAAAACTGGGGGCCTACTCGGCCGTTGACCAATTCACGCGGTCGCAATTTATCGCAATCGATTATTGATTGGGCTCAAGGTTACGAGTCGATGAATTGGCACCAACGCCGGCCAGCGTCCGTCGCATTTCGGTATCCGCTTCGACGTTTTTCAGCTTGTAATAATCCATAATGCCGAGCTTCCCGTTTTGGAAACTTTCGGCAATCGCTTTGGGAACTTGTGCTTCAGCTTCAACCAATTTAGCGCGACTTTCAACAATCGAAGCCATTTTTTCTTGCTCTAAAGCGACCGCCATCGCTCGTTTTCGTTCGGCACCTGCACGTGCCACTCGCGTATCTGCCTCCGCTTGATCGGCCTTGATCCGAGCACCAATATTATCGCCCACATCGATATCGGCAATATCGATGGAGACGATTTCAAAAGCAGTTTGCGAGTCCAAGCGGCGGGCCAATACGGCTTTGGATATCATGTCTGGATTTTCCAAAACTGCGGTATGATCGGTGGCCGATCCAATCGCACTGACGATACCCTCACCGACTCGCGCGATAATCGTCTCTTCCGTCGCACCGCCGATCAATTGTTGTAAATTGGAACGAACGGTTACCCGTGCGGTTACTTTTAGTTGGATTCCGTTCTTTGCTACCGCGTCCAGCGATGAACGACCACTGGCCTTGCCCGGACAATCAATCACGCGAGGATAAACGCTTGTTTGTACAGCTTCCAAAACATTTCGGCCGGCCAAGTCGATCGCCGTGGCTTCGCGAAAGCTTAGTTTAATAGTCTTTGCTTTGTTGGCAGCGATTAACGCGCGAATTACCAATGGCACATTGCCACCGGCCAAATAGTGAGCCTCCAGGGCTCGGGTGGTCAAATCGGCATCGGTCAGACCAGCTTGGACCGCCATGATTTTGGCCGGAACAATTACGGCGGCCTTTACTTTTCGAAAGGTCATACCGATTAGGTCGAATAGTGAAACGCCGGCACCCGTCAAGAATGACTGGATCCACCAACGGAAATAGGACATGAAGATCGACAAAATAATCAAGGCGACGAAGAGCACAACTAAAATGCCGACGATCAATAAGATCTGCGCCATCGTCAATTCGTCTTGCTGTCCCAAGAGGGTCAATGTTTGGTCGAGATCAAACGCTTCAGAAAGCATATCGTTTATCCATCCTATTCATACAAACTCAATGTGGGCTCAATGTGGCGACCGTCGGTTGGCCTGCGAAAAATCGATGCCCGCTTAACCGGGGTTCAATTTGTCGCAACTTCGCAACGGCAACGGCAGCCAGTAGCCGGTCCGGCCATTATCTGGCAAGAGAAGACTTCGCTCAACTGGCAAGCTGCGAAAAACTCACACAAAATCATCGCAAAACGTGATTTTTAATGCGTTAGGTCCCAATAAAGGGCCGCGGCGTCGGCAAATTACTCCGCGGCTTTTTCTAACGGCCGCTTAACTGCGTGCCAACGGATGGCGCAGTGGCAACCAAGCCCCGTTTTGCTGACTGCTGGCGACCGCCTGTTGGATAAAGTACATCCCTTCGACCCCGTCATTCACATTAGGATAGATTGTGTTGATGCGGTCGACTTCTTCGCCTGCCGCGCGTCGACACATATCGTCGTAGCCAGACCGATAGACGTTGGCAAACGCTTCAAAGAACGCTTCGGGATGCCCGCTGGGCAAACGACAGGCCGCAGCGCCCGCCTCGGTCAAAAACGGCGCATTGGGATCACGGGTATACAACTGGTGTGGTTTCCCGTTTTGACGAACCCACATTTCGTTGGGGTTTTCCTGACGCCAAGACATCGAGCCTTTAGTGCCATCAATTTCGATAACCAAGTCGTTTTCACGACCATGGCTGATTTGCGAGGCGGTGACGGTGCCTAAACCGCCATTCTGAAATCGAATCATCGCCGTTCCGTAATCATCCAATGCACGGCCTGATTCAAACGTTCGCAATTGGCAGCTGATGTCTTGCGGCAGAAGCCCTGTCATGTAACGGGCCAAGTTATAGGCATGCGTCGCGATATCGCCAAAACAACCGGCAGCGCCGCTGCGTTTAGGATCAGTACGCCAAGCCGCTTGTTTTTGATCCGATGCTTCTAATCTCGTTCGCAACCAACCTTGGATGTAACAAACACGTACGCCTTGAATTTCTCCCAAGTCACCTTGCTGAATCATCGCCCGCGCTTGGCGAACCAAAGGATAACCCGTGTAATTATGGGTGACCACAAACACGACTTTTGATTGAGCGACGGCCGAGGCCAATTGTTCGGCTTGGGCCAAGTCAAAAGTCATGGGTTTGTCACAGATCACATTAAAACCGGCTTCGACGGCGGCCCGAGCAATCTCATAATGTGTATGATTTGGTGTGGCTATCGAAATGAAATCGATACGTTCACCCACCGGCAATTTGAGTTCGCTTTGAATTAATTCTTGATAAGACCCGTAAGCGCGAGTTTGGGCGATATCATAATCCTCGGCCGAGCGTTTCGCTCGCTCCGCGTCGGATGAGAGTGCGCCCGCAACCAACGCCGCGCGATTATCGAGCACGGCGGCGGTTGCATGTACCCGCCCGATAAAAGCACCTTGACCACCTCCGACCAAAGCCATCCGCAACTTGCGATTGAGCGGCGCATTAATTCCCATAGCAGTTATCTCTAATCTCTGTTTGGCACAAATTTCAGTTGTTGACGGTAGGATCTACAGCTCGTTTCTACCGATATATCTGACCCAATTCTATTTTCTTACTTAAGAAATGTCAGTCGGGGTTTGGGCCATCTTTTGCAGGGCCACCAATACGGCAACGACTTTGTCCAATGTAATTTCTTGCCAGCCAGCGCTTTTATGACGAATGATGGCCAATTTAAATTGTTCCAGGGCAGCATCCAAGTCTTCCGGCAAATCCGTCAGGCCGGCAAACCATTTTTCCGCAGTCATGGGCCCAGCCTTACCTTCGGTTGAGGCTTCGCCTTCGTCGGCAAATGACGAGCCGCTGGAGCGACTGCCGGTTGATTCGTCGCCAAAATCGGGCCCTTCGTACACTGGTCCCTCGATGTAGTCGGCATCATCAAACCTAGCTCGTTCTTTGGCATCCGAGCCCGTTGCAATCGACGATGCTTCTTCGTCTACTTCGACAGCCACGATTTCTTGTTCTCGAGGCTTTTGATCTGGAGACAGTCCCAGAGTCTCCCAACGCTGCAGGCGCATGCGACTGATCGACCAGCGATTTTGGACGGCTCCTTCCAACCACATTTCTGCGTCATTCCAATCTAAGGCGGCATAAAAATGGCTCCAGTATAAACCTTCATAGGTGCGAAAGACTTCACCAAATCGTTCAAAGGTACGCCGCAACCGTCCCACATGCTGTGGGGATACGCCACCGACGATCCGGCTCCACGCTTCGTCTGAAAAATTGACGTCGATGTCACCGGAGGCCTGCAATTGTTGCCGCCACTGACAAATAATCTCGCCTTTCTCCCAGTTTGTTGAACTGATCAACCGATTCCAGCGCCCGATGTAACTCGCCGATTGTTGCAACACACTCGGATCGGAACTCCAATCGCCAACGTTGGCGACTTTTTCGGACTCGGTCAGCTCTGAACTCATGCTTTCATTCCCTTTTGCTGTACTTGCAATTCTGTGATTGACAACGTTTGGTCTACAACCGGTTTCTTACCTTGCCGTAGACAGATCGCAGGCAGCACAGAACTTAACAAGCTTCTCGGCGATGAAAAGCCAGAATTCAGTTAGGACGACAATTTGCGAAAAGATTACGATTTCAACGAATAATCAGCGAACGGAGCGACTTGGGGAAAATCTGTTATTAACCCCTCATTAGACTTATTTCCCGCGCCAGGATTTGACGAAAACGCAAAAAAGTGCACGACCTGGATACGCTTGCCCAGACACAAGACTGGCAGTCTAGGACTGGAGAGTTTTCACGCGGAATGCGTTTCCACCACTTGTCGCCTCAACTTGCTTTGTCCGGCACAATGTCGGTCTGTAGTTCGGCCACTGCCGCGCGGATCACTTTGGTCGGCAATCCTAATTCGCGGCGGACGATTTGACAGCCTTGAGCCAACGAAGTCGTTTTGAAAAAGGCGATTTCCCGATTGCAACCTTGTCGTCCAAAACCACAATCCGTAGAGACGATCAACCGCTCGGCTGGAATGTACTGCATGGCTTGCCGAATTGTTCCCGCAACTTCTTCGGGCGTTTCGACTTGCAAGCGACGATGACTAACGGCACCGATGGCAATTTTTTTTCCGGCGTTTTTCATAAATGGCGCGAGCAATTCAATTTCGCGCATATCGCGATCTTTGGTTTCGATTGTCCAGACATCGCCTCGCGCTTCGCTCATGTACATATCCAACGACGCTGCATAACTGTCATCTTGGATCACTCGTTGCATATTGGGATTGCCCCAACAGGTATGAATCCAGATCTCGACATCTTCGAGGCCTTGTACTTCGCGATTGTAACAATCCAGATAAAAACGCACGTCACTGTGATCTTTGCCAAACGTATTGGCCATAAAATGCAAACAAGGCTCTTCGATTTGGATACAGCGGCAACCGGCGTCTTTGAGTGCCAACAGCTCTTGGTTCATCGCCACGGCCATATCCCAAAGCACTTCGCGCTTATCGCTGTAGGCAGAGGTATGCAAATCCAAAAACAAACCCATGACTTGCGTGCAACAGGTGCCGAACTTCACGGGGCGATCCGTTTTAGCTTGGGCCATCCGCCAAATTTTGGCGTAGTCCAACGGACGATATTCGATTTTGCCGACAACTCGTGGCCATCTCCAGCCCGTATAAATTTCGTTGAGCATCGTGCCAGCGGGATACTTCAGCCAAGGAGATCTGGTTTGCCAAGACTGTAAATGGTCGCCCTCAAAACCTCCCCAACGTTGCAACGGATAATGGTGCCAACTGCGACCGGCAAAATCTTCATCGCAGTGCAAATCGCCATGTGTCACAATATCCAACCCGGCTCGTTCTTGGTCGTTAATAATAACCGCCAAAGCGTCTTGGAATTTTTCCCGAAACCGCACGTCCATGAGGCAGCTATCGAGCGGTTGTCCCCACATACTGACATCCATCCACCGCGGTCGCGGCCAAGATCCAGTGATGGTGGCGGGCAAAAGTTCGTTGGCTGTAATCGTGTACATCGAGTTCCTCTTGTTCAATCAATCGCATTTGCAAATCAATCCCCTAGGATGCAGCTTAAGTTTGTTTTCCCAAACTGCGGTTGGTATGATAAACCGCCAGAACAATGGTCGACAATCAGGCGATGCGGTCGCAGCAACCACCCAAACGCTCACGTAAATAAGAGTTTACTAATGAAAACGAACATTTTAATTAACCGACTAATCATCCAAGATATTGCTTTTGCAATTTGTATTGGCTGGCTGTTGTGTTGCGCGATTCCAATATTTGCTCAATCGGCCGCTGCTGATTCTTCGCCCAGCACACCGACTTTACAGGCCGCAGCGGATCACCATGTCCACATGTTAAGCACCAAGTTAATTGCCGATTGGAAATCCTTGGGAATGCCGTTTAGCCGAACGGATGAACATTACAATGATCCAGCGGTGATACTTGAAAAAATGGGCATCCAGCAAGCTTGTGTCGTCTCCATGGCACACCTGTATTCGTCGCGGTGGTTTGGCCGCATTGTCGAAAAGGAAGAACAGGAAATTGAGTTTGTAACTGCAGAGAACGACTATATTGTGCGCAGCGTGGGGAAATTTCCCGATCGACTGGTCGGCTACTACTCTTTACATCCAACTCGCGACCACATTGTTCGACTCCGCGATCAATATCGGAACCAGCCAGGGATGATTGGTTGGAAGATGCATTTACCAGCTTGTGGGGTCGACTTGGGCAACCCCGATGAATTAAAAAAACTGCAAGAGGTTTTTGCGTGGTGCTCGGAAAACCAACAAAGTATCTTGATCCATTTGTTCTCCGGCGACGAACCGATCCATTTGGCGGAACGTTTTTGGACGTTAGTTGAGCCGCACCCGGAGCTCGAGGTGATCTTGGCCCATTGTGGTACCAGTGGCGGCTATAACGATTTGCCACACGCCTTGTTAAGCGGATTCCAAGCTTTGGTCGAACGCAATCCAAAGTTTGCCCAGGCCCCCGTATTTTTTGATTTGAGCGGCGCCGTATTGCTGACAGAAACCGAAGGTCTGGCTCCCACGTCCGACGACAACTGTCGACGTCTCGCAACAACAATGCGCACGGTGGGCCTTAATCGATTCTTATATGCCAGCGATTATCCGGTTTTTTCGGCAACGGATATTAGCAAGATGTTGCAGGAAAAGCTGGAGTTAACGAAGCCAGAAATCGAACAAATCTTAAGCAACCGCAGCCGCGCATTGCGACAACTTGAAAAACGCTAATTGCTTTCTCAAATAGCTGTTTAACGCTGAGTTGTTTAACGGCAAGCCAGAGCGAAATTTGCCGAATTTGGTTTGGCTACTTCGAAATGTATTTTTCGGCAAAATTCGCGGCGGCGGCGCGGGCCTATCGCGTGTGGCGATATGCGAGCATCGAATATCGCAACCGCGCTGTGCGACAACTGAAATAACGCTAGTTGCATTATCACGTAGTCGTTTAACGCTGAAATAATTTGCCGAATTTGGTACGGCTACTTCGCAATGTTCTTTCGACAAATTTCGCGGTGGCGACGGCGTCACAGGCGTATTGAGTTTGGCGATATGCGAGCATCGATTGAGGACAATCGATCTCTTATGACCAAAACTAAAACTGATTCGTTTGGCCGGGGATTTGATTGGGGTAAGCGGCATTGGCGACGCGAGTTTGCAGTTGTTGGATTGTTCCGATCAAATCGGTTTGTCGCGAATCGGCTTGATAGGAACGCGAGTAATTCTCCAAGGCCATAGCCCATTGCCCTTGTCGTTCGCGAATATGGCCCATCGCTTTTAGCGCCCGTGCATTATAGCTGTCGAGTCGCAAGGCATCGGCCAAATAATTGACCGCTCGTTGCTGATCGCCCATCTCTTGGTATAACCTGGCTAATTCGATCGGTGGATCAGCCGCCATTGGATTGCGAGCTTGCCAACCATTGAGCAAATCAAAGGCAAACGATTGTCGGCCCGTTTCGACCAACAACACTGCCAGTGTCCGGTGGGCTTCAACATGCGTACTGTCTAAGGCAATGGCTTGACGCAACAACTGCTCGGCTTGCCCCAGATACTGGGTACTATTGGATTGTTTACCAAGAGTGTAATACGCAGCGGCTAAGTTGTAGTATGAATCAGCGTTATCGGGTTGTTGCTGCAATGCGGTCTGAAACTCATTGATCGCTCGTGAAAATTGTCCCGATTCAAAATACTCGCGTCCGATAACGTTGTGTTGTCGAGCGGCCAAACCACACCCGCAGAAGGCGATCGGGCCGGCCAAGATTAAAACAAACCAAATAACCGAGCCGGAAACCAGCCGACAGGTTTTCGCATCAGGATTACTTCGGTCGTTTGTGAAGAAACAATGCATACCTGCGACTCACGATTTGTCGAATATTTCGGTCATTTGAATTGAATTCGCAACAATCTCTTCTCGATCGCGCGACCCGATGCGGGGGACCATAGCTGGCCCGGCAAGTCGCAACAAGATCAATCTCGATTATTTTTAGAAATTGGCTCAAGAATGGCCTTTACCCAACCGACGAGGCCCGCTAACATTCCCGCGCGGCCATGAAAAGCGGTTCGCATCGTTTGCCATTGCCAGGGGTAAACAACACGGCTTACTTTACGTAAGTCCATCGCAGATAACTCGAGACTTGGCGGCATCACAACGTAAACCAGTACAACTCAGTCAGTTTTCACGGCGGTCGAAAGCTAACCAGACATATGAAGTGGAATCAGCAAACCATTTTGAATTCGGCATTGCTGCTGATGGCGGTCGCCATCTCAGCCGGCTGTCAACCGCCAGCACAGGGCCAGCGAACGTCATTGTTTGACATGACCAAACCACCGCGACTGTTCAATGGCAGTGGCGAGAGTATTTTCGCGCAGAATGGAACGGGACCCTCTATTTTCTCAGCGTTTCGTGGCAATAATGCAAACGCCCCCTCGGCTAACAATCCAAATAATGCAACCGAAAACTGGTTTGGCGATTGGAACCCCAATTCTCAGAATCCTCTGGAAACTGCCCAACAATCGCAATGGTTTCAAGGACTATCCGATCAAGTCAAATCGCTCAATCAACGGTTAGGTCAATTTGATTCCGACAACCAACAAATGTTGACCGAAATTGCTGGGTTGAAACAACGTTTACAAGCCGCGGGCGACTACAACTATCAATTGAAACAACAGCTGGCCGACTCAACGGGGCAGTTGCAATTGTTGCAAAACGACAAACGCAACTTGGAGCAGCAGTTGGCTAATTGGCAAATGCGAGGCGGAAACAATGCGATTCCGGCCAGCGGCAACAACGCCGTTCCGGCACAACCGATCGGCACGGCGATCTTGCGCGCCAACAACAGCTTGATGCAAAAACTTCCACAACTTCAAATCGAGGGGGCGGGCGCCCGCATGGATGGCGACGTAATTCGCGTCGAGATTCCCACCGACCGGTTGTTTGTCCCCAATTCGTTTCAACTCAATCAGCAATCGACGGTCGTTTTGCAACAATTGGCGGCTGCCATTCAACGCGAGTTTCCCCGACAAATCATCGGCATCGAAGCGCACTGGGATGGCACACCATTGTCTCAAGGCAGCACACCTCATTTGGTAACATCGACCCAAGCCTTGGCGGTGTTCGATTTTCTGCAAAGGTTGGGCCTGACTGACAAACAACTATTTACCATGGCGATGGGCAATAATCGACCTTATCATCCGGCCGGCGTCTTCAACGGTTTGAGCCCCAATCGACGCATAGAAATCGTGGTCTATCCGGAAACCTACGATAGCCGATAAAGGCACCAATGCCGTGTACCGCTCCAATACTTTCCTCAACCTTGAAACCGTTATTGCATACGTGCCGGTAATCGCCCGCGATTCAAAGTGAAGAATCTAATGCCGCCCATTGCGACTTGGATTCGATCCCAGTTAAACTAGACATCACAGTCATTTAAATCGTCAAACGACATCCGTTGCTGGAATTGCTAATTTTGCCAAGTGAATGAGGGCTTATGGGTCTCCAAGATATCAACACCGGCACGGGCAGCGTTTCTGGGATCACCGGCGATGAACAGCGATTGTTTATGAAACGGCTTTTGGCCGATTTGCGGGCTCTCGATTTCATGTTGTCCCGCGGCGATTTTGAAACCGAGGTGCGCCGAATTGGAGCCGAACAAGAATTGGTTTTAGTCGACTCCGCTTGGCAACCCGCCTGCAAAGCGGTTGAAGTGCTTGAACGTATTGGCGACTCCCATGTCACGACCGAAGTTGGAAAATTCAATCTAGAGTTTAACCTCGACCCCGTTCCGTTTGGACCCGGCGGCCTCAATCGTTTATACCGCCAGTCACAAGAGTTGCTGAGTTTGATTCGCAGCGTGTCGTCGCAATTTGGTGCAGACCTAGTGATGACCGGGATTCTGCCGACACTGCAAATCTCCGATATGCGACACGATTACATCACGCCAAAGCCGCGTTATTATGCGCTGAACGATGCACTGCGCAGTCTTCGCGGCGAAGATTTTGAGTTGCGAATTAAAGGCACCGATGATTTGACCTTGCAACACCAATCGATCATGTTGGAAGCACTTAACACTAGTTTTCAACTGCATTTCCAAGTCACTCCGGCCGAATTCCCCTTGGCGTATAACCTCGCGCAATTATTAACGGCCCCACTTCTGGCTTGTTCAGTTAACAGTCCCGTCTTATTCGGCAAACGGTTATGGAGCGAAACTCGGATCGCAATTTTTCAACAGGCCGTCGATACGCGCGGCGCACGCAAACCCAACGAACGCGAACAATTGGCGCGAGTGCGGTTCGGCGAAGGCTGGATCAACCAGTCTGTCATGGAAATTTTCAAGAATGACGTTGCTCGATTTCGCATGTTGTTCGGCGATGAATCCAACGAAGACCCGTTTGTGGAATTAGAAGCTGGCCGTGTCCCCAAACTGAAGGCGCTGCAAACATTTAATTCTACCGTGTATCGATGGAATCGTGCCTGTTACGGAATTACTGAAGGCAAGCCACACTTGCGAATCGAATGTCGCGTACTGCCGGCGGGTCCAACACTCGAAGACGAAATCGCCAATGGCGCGTTCTGGTGGGGCATGATGCACGGCGGCATGGAAGCATTGACGGATGTCGCCAAACGTCTCGATTTTGAATCAGCCTCCGGCAATTTCACTGCGGCCGCTCGCGAAGGGCTGGCCTGCGAGTTAAATTGGCTTGACGGCCAGTCGATTCCCGCTCGCAATTTGATCTTGGAACAACTACTCCCATTAGCGCGACAAGGTTGGCAGCGGGCAGGTGTGGGCGACGAAGAGATCAATCCGTGGCTCGATATTATCGAACAACGCGTGAAAACGCGACAAACCGGCGCCAAGTGGATTATCGACTCGGGAATCGCCATGAAAGGCCAAGGCAGTCGGGCTGAACGACTGTCCTCATTGACGGCTGCCATGAATCAACGACAAAAATCCGGCAAACCAGTGCACACTTGGCCACTAGCCGAATTGCGAGAGTCAGGATCTTGGAGCAAAAATTTCCAGCGCGTCGGCCAATATATGTCGACCGATTTATTTACCGTTCAGCAAGAAGACTTGGTCGATCTCGTCGCGGCAATTATGGATTGGGAATACGTACGGCATGTTCCAGTGGAAGATGCTGAGCACCGGTTGGTTGGCTTAGTTTCTTATCGCAGTGTTTTAAGGGTGATTTCCGGTCGAAGTCCAGAAGATCGCAGCAAGCCGCTGGCCGTTGCCGATATTATGGAAACAGAGCCGATCACGGCCCATCCCGATACGCCAACGTTGGATGCCATTGAGCTGATGCGAAAAAATCGCTGCAGTTGTTTGCCGATTGTCAAAGACGGTCGGCTGGTTGGTATTGTCTCCGAACTTGAGTTTCTGCGAATTGCGGAAAAATTCATGATGGAAGCGTTTCGCGCCGATTCTTTAGCAGCCGCCAATAACGGCGCGGCTCCTGAAACCAAAACGGCCGCTTCCGAATTGACTGGCCCAGCAGGCGAAGCTAAGACGCCAGAAGCTAAGACGCCAGAAGCTAAAGAGGCCGAATTCAAAACGGCCGAAGCCAAAACCGTTGAAGCGGCAACCCAATAATTTTTTTCACCCGGGACTCTGAGATTTCGCAAATGGCTACGGTTAGTGAGCCCGCAAAATACGAACGGCTGATTGGGCTTTACCGCGGCACGACGCCAGGACCAACGGTAGTGGTCATTACGGGGGTGCACGGCAATGAACTGGCGGGCATCAAGGCCGCTCAAGCCGTCTTGAACCGATTGCAACGGGAAAAGCCCACCGCATTCCGCGGACAACTGTATGTGGTCGCCGGAAATCTGGCGGCCCTGAATTGTCCCGAGACGAAATGTCGGTATATCGACTCCGATCTCAATCGCATGTTCACGCCGCAAAAATTAGCGTCAGCGTTTGATACCGAGCCCGGACAACGAACGGCCGAGGAAAGTGAATCGTTAGAGCTGCTAAGAACTCTAGATGACATTTTCGACTCGGCGAGCGACAAAGTTTTTTGTATTGATCTCCACACGGTCAGTTCGCCCGCTGTGCCGTTTATCGCTTTGGAAGACAACTTGGTTACACGGCGTTGGGCTCAGCAATTTGCCGTGCCGTTGATTTTAGGTTTCGAAGAAGAACTTCATGGCTTGCTGGCTGATTATTTGAGCACTCATCGCGGTCATGTCGCCATGGTTTTAGAAGCCGGTTTGCACGAGGCCCCGCAGTCAATTCAAATTCACGAAGCGGCCATTTGGGTTGCCTTAGATGCCGCCGGTATTTTGGGATTTGCTGCGATTCGCCACAGCGAACATCCGCTCGGCCGATTGCGTCACGCCGCTGGCGACAAAGCCTGGCGCTGTTACGACGTGCGACATGTCCAACCGATTCTCGATCCCAGTTTTGAAATGGCTGCCAATTTCAACGCGTTTGATCCGGTTCGAACGGGAGAAGTTGTCGCACACGAGTCGGGATATCCAGTCGCCACTCCGACACGTGGACACTTATTTATGCCCAACCGGCAGAAACAAAAACGAGTCGGCGATGATGGATTCTTTGTCATTCGGCATGTTGGCAAACAATCGCTGCTGCTCAGCCGATGGTTGCGGCAATCTCGTTGGGTTCACGTTTTATTTCATCAATTGCCGGGCGTTCGTATATCACCGGTCGATAAACAACAGATCCTGATTAATCCCGACTACGCCGCAATTCTCAAACGCCAGATTTTACACTTGCTCGGGTATCGCATCCTACGTCACCCGAACGAAGTGCATTTATCGCGATGGCGCAGGTTTTTGCTGGGGTGCCGCCGTTTGGCTCATGCCCTCTTTGCAATTCCGTTGCAATGGATTGGTTGGCATCGAGATGATCCGCAGCGATCGCCCGAACCAAATGAATGGGTCGCCACGCTGCGCCCGCTCGACCGGCATCAGCGACGTTAGCGCACAGCTGTAATATAGAAAGATGCCCGCAGCGACTTGCCCTGGACACTATTTTTAGGCGAATCAGTGCCATCGAATTGCGCCGCCATCGTCGGTTCACTGGCAGGTCGAAACGTTGGGTGGCTAGAGAGCAACACCCACAAAGTTTTAACTTGTCCAAAACCCGCTTCGACCTCGCAAATTAATCCAGACTGCCCATGGTATCACGCAGCTGTTGTCGGTCGTAATCGATCAGCGGCTCTAACAATAATTCCAGTTGTCCTGCAATTACTTGGTCGAGCTTGTACACAGTCACGTTAATACGATGGTCCGTAACGCGATTATCTGGAAAATTGTAAGTGCGGATCCGTTGGCTGCGGTCGCCCGAGCCGACTAAGGTCTTGCGTTCTTCGGACCTGATCTTTGCGTCGCGCTGTTGGTAGAAGTCATACAATCGCGATTTGAGCATCCGCATCGCTTTGGCCAAGTTCTTATGTTGACTGCGTTCGTCGATACATTTGACGACCACTCCTGTTGCGGGATGGACGATCCGAATTGCTGAAGCCGTTTTGTTGACGTGCTGCCCACCGGCACCGCTCGATGCACAATAGCGCTCAACTTCGTATTCATCGGGCTTGAGGTCGATTTCGACATCTTCGGGTTCAGGCAGTACAGCAACCGTGGCGGCGGAAGTATGCACGCGACCTTTGGCTTCAGTATCTGGCACACGTTGGACTCGATGGCCACCGCTTTCATATTGTAGTTCTCGGTAGCAGCCCTCGCCTTCTACGGAAATAATGATTTCTTTGAAACCACCCATGTCCGCAGCGCTCGAATCCAGAACGCTAAACTTCCAACCTTTCTTGGCACAATACGTTTCGTACATTATGAACAGGTCACGAGCGAACAAGGCGGCTTCTTCGCCACCCGTACCGGCGCGAATTTCCAACACACAGCGATCGCGGTTGGCGTCATCACCGCCGACGGTCATACTGAGGATTTCGTCCCACAATTGTTCGCGCTGAGCCACTACGGTTGGCAATTCGCTTTCCGCAAGGTCGCGTTCATCAGCGTCTCCATTGACGGCCATATCGCGCAGCCCACGGACTTCTTCAATAATGTGTTTGAACTTGCGATATTTGTTGGCTAAACGAGCCAATGTTCCATGCTCGCGAGCAATGGTTGCAATATTGCCGGCAGCCCCCATCGCTTCGGGATCCGCCATTTGAGCCTCGAGCAATTCAAAACGAGACAACTTTTCTTCTAACATTTCGCGCATATTTCACCACATCAGACAGAATTCAGTTTGCTTCTTGGTCAACCACAGACGAGAAATGAAAGCGACGATAAATGAATAACGTGTCGCCTCCCAAATGAGAAGAGGTGACGCGCTACGATTCGCGCCATTGACCCGCGCGGTTTCGGCTATTGGTGGTTCGCAGATTGGTAGTTCGTACCATTGAGTTCACATCAATCGATTACAGGGGCATTACCCCCAACGGTTTCGAATTTCGCATCCAATATTATCGGGTGCATCTAGGTTAAAGTTTATCCGGGCATCTGCATTCCGGCAACATCGGAACTGATTTTTTGGGTGGGCACGCTTCCAACATCGTCAAATTGTCGTAGTTTGCCCACCCCGATATCGGTGGCAATCCAATTTTTCTAGGGTGCACTCCTCCGTAAACGCTCCGCTACCATGGTGCCAATTAATAGCTGAGCAATATGGTAAATCACCAGCGGAATGACGCTGAGCTCCAATTGCAGGGCCACCGCCAATCCCACCATCAATGTTTTTTGGCTACCAGAAAATCCAACCGCGATTTGGTCGGGGCGTGAAAGCCCGATCCACCCCGCACTGCGAAACGCCAGCCACCACATCACCAAGTGCAATGAGACCATTCCCGGAATAATCGTTGCCGCCGACAACAACCAACTGACCGTCGGTTGACCGCTCAATCGCTGTGCAGATTGGATAATTCCTAACAGTACAATAATCAACAACCCGATCTGGGCCACCACACTCAATTCAGCCTTGTGTCGCGATGCCCAGTTGGCTGATCTGTAATTAACTCGCACCAACTGCGCAATCAAAATCGGCAATACGATTAACCATAATAGCTGCCAAACCGTCGACCAAAACAATGACTGCGGAATACTGGCTCCCGTTTGCCAATAGACCCAAGTGGGAGTGATGAGAAAGCAAAAACCATTTGTTATCATCGTAACTATTAACGCTACAACATCATTGCCGCCAGCCCGGCGAGTCCAAACGGATGCCGAAGCCAAAGTACACGGCGTCGCCCCCAAAACGATAATCCCGCCAGCTAACTCCGGGCTATAAACTAACGACATCACTCCCGCCACCAGCGGAAACAACCCAACATTCACAAACGATCCCCAGATCGGCGCCACCGGTCTGCGCAGCACCTGTTGCAAAGCCGCAAACGGCATCGGCCAGGCCATTAAGAACATTGTCACCGCAATGACGATCCAATTCAGCCCGGGAATCTCTAACAACCAAGCCAAGGACGCATGCCCCAGCCCACCGGAGCAAACCACCAGTAACAGACAAAATACAAACCAATTTTTCGAAAGAAAACTCACTTGTTTGCCCACGGATTTTGTCTGCTAGCATTCACCAAAAAAGGACTTTATTAATGTTACCGCGGTTTGTACAGTGTGGCCCGAGTCGCGGTGTCTCGAGTCACAAGGTTCAGGTAATCTGGCACAAAGGGCTTCGCTTGGAAAGAGCGCCGTCGCGAAAGGCAACGAGCCGGGCATTTGTCTAACGGCATAACTGATTCGTCGTTTGGCACGTAGATTGAAGTCAATGCAAAATTTTTCTAACAGTTAAGCGTCATTTTCATGCTTAGATATTGGACCGCTGGCGAATCACATGGACCGGCTTTGACAGCCATCTTGGATGGTTTTCCGGCTGGGATGACGATCGATCCGCAACTTATAAATCGCGAGTTAAAGCGACGCCAAGGCGGTTATGGTCGTGGCAAACGACAATCGTTGGAAGATGATACTGTCGAAATTCAGGCGGGGACCTGGAATTATTTGACCCTAGGCAGTCCTTTGTGTTTGCAGATTCGCAATTCTGATCACAAATTGCCGCGGCTCGCAGAACTTCCACGGCCACGCCCCGGACATGGCGATTTGAGCGGGGCCCTCAAATATCTTGGCTCAATCCGAGGAATCTTGGAGCGTGCGAGTGCCCGAGAAACCGCCGCGCGGACGGCTGCCGGCGCGGTGGCCAGCCAATTGTTATCGCTATTTGGAATTGATGTCGTCGGTTATGTCGTCGAACTGGGCGGCTTGAAGGTCACACCAAGCCAAACGGATTGGAGTCCGCAGGAAATGATTGCCGCGCGCGATCAAAGTAGTGTTTATACTCTCAATCCTGCTCGCGACAACGAGTTCATACAGTTGATCGATCAGGCAAAAGCCGCCGGCGACACCCTGGGCGGCATCATTGAGGTCCAAGCGTTTGGGCTGCCTTTTGGACTGGGCACTCACGCACAATGGGATCAAAAACTCGACGGTCGGTTAGCACAAGCCGTAATGTCGATTCAAGCAATTAAAGCTGTTGAAATTGGTTTAGGTTTTGAAACCGCACGTCGGCCCGGATCGCTGGTTCACGACCCGATTCAATTTGATCCAACACAATCCGATCGACCTCATTTGGGTTATATTCGTCCGACCAATAATGCCGGTGGAATTGAGGCCGGCATGACCAATGGACAACCACTTGTCATTCGGGCAGCGAAAAAACCAATAAGCACTTTGCAACAGCCCTTGGAATCGATCGATTTAAAAACGAAACAACCCGATCGCGCCAGTTACGAACGAAGTGACATTTGCGCGGTGCCCGCGGCCAGTGTGATTATGCAAAATGTGGTCGCACTTGAATTGGCTGCGGCCATGATTGAAAAGTTTGGCGGAGATAGTGTGGCTGAAATGCAAGCCCGATGGCAGTTGTTCCAAAACATGGCTCGTCAACGATAGGGAGATTGTGATGAGTGACTCGCAACGACGATTGTGGTGCCGAGTGATTTTTGTATTGGTCTGTATCGTGCCCACGATCGGTATCATTTATTTTGGAATGCACCAACCGACAACCTCGAATTGGGAACAAGCGATCCAGGCCCATTGGGGATTAGTCACTCAGATCGACGCTGTGGAGACACCCGAACCTGGCCGGACCGTATTGCGGGGCGTGAAATTGTTGGATCCCGAAATTCAACTCGAATCACCCATTCAGCAAATTGAAATCTACACCTGGGGAACGCCTAAACGACTTGTGGTCCGACAGGCCGTTGGAATTGCTGGCGACTCGCTGGCTGCCCTTATCGACCGATTTCAAAGTCGACGCACGACAATGGCCTCTGCAGCCGAGGATGAGGCCGCCGGCGAATGGCGAATCGAGTTTAGCCAAATCACGATGTACCAAGGGAAATTGCAGAGTGCGGCGCAACCGTTGGTCATGCAAGGCCTGTCGTTGGGCTGGAATCAACACCAGCAAGGCAGCACGGCGACCATGCGGTTTTTGCTGCCGGAAAGCCAACCGCTTGAACAATTTGTCGAGTTAACCAGCGAACATCAACAAGACGAGGAGGGGCGCAGTCTGAGTTGGAATCTCAACACCCACCAGTGCCAATTACCGACCTGGTTACTCGGTTCCATCATCCCAGAACTCAAAGATGCCGGTCGCAATTGTCAATTTCAAGGTACGATGAAACTTCGCCAAGCTAGAAACATCGAGAATGGCGAAATTCAGGGACACCTGACGGACGTTGAACTGCAATCTCTTGGGTCGACCCTAAAATTGCCGATCCGCGGAATTGCCGATGCGAAGATTGCGGGCAAAATAGTCAACGGCCAATTGCAAGAGTTTGATTGCCGTATGGCCACCCACCAGGGAAGCGCCAACCGAAGCTGGCTGACTCAACTAACGACACTCGTGGGCGCCGAATGGACGCAACCATTGTCCGAAGACATCGTGTCGTTTTCTCGTGCGCAGTTTGAATTTAAAGTGCGTGACGGCCTGCTCCATTTTGAACCGGACGCTTTCCAATTACTTTCCATGAATAACGAACATCTGATATCGCTGGGCGCCTATCCGGTTGCCGGCCTGGAAGATGCAGTGAAGCGATTGGCCAGTCAATCTGAGCCTTCCGAACAAGTAACCAATGCCATGGTTCAGTTGTTGGGTCGGTTTAATTTACCGCCGATCACTCGTGAAGCGCGCGAATCCATGCAGTCAACTTATCGCTGAATCGTCTCTGGGTCAGCCGAGAACGCGGCAAACGACGTCGGGTGAGTTTGATCGATACACAGGGAAACCAAAACGAACAAACATGATGACATCCTCCACGACGCTCGATCCGCTTAAGATCATTGAAACTGTCGATTTGCTGCGGGTGCGGATTGCCGAACGATTTCCGCAATCGGGTTTGTTGCGGGTTTGCACTAATTGTTTGACAATCGCTCAACAAGCGCGAAAACGATCGGAGTATATCGACCGCCCCATCTACTGGTTGCGGGCCACGATTTGGTTAATCGTAATTGCCTTGGTATTTGGAATTATTTCGGTGACCGTTTTTCTACCTCGGCATTTGTTGGATATCACCGAGAACTGGGAGACCATTGAAGCGATCACGAGCGAAACATTGTTATTGGCCGCTGGCCTGTTTTTTCTCGTTTCTTTAGAAACTCGATTCAAACGCAAACGGGCCCTTTCCGCCATACACGAATTGCGGGCGCTGGCGCATGTGATTGACATGCACCAACTGACCAAAGATCCTGAACGGTTGTTGCGAAACTGGGTTTCCAGCGAACATTCGCCGCGCATGACGATGAACGCGTTTGAGCTCGGTCGCTATCTGGACTATTGCGGCGAAATGTTATCGCTGATCGGCAAAATTGCGGCCGTCTACGTCCAACGTTTCGACGATGAAGTGGCGCTGGAAGCCGTGAATGAAGTGGAAATGTTAACTGCCAGTTTATGCGGCCGGATTTGGCAAAAAACCTTGTTGCTCAATTCGATGACCGATAACCTGCGAGCGCCGCGACCAGCAAATTCGCAAGCCCCCGAACAAGTCTCGACGCAACTCGATCCATCCCTGCTCGATCCAGCGTCACGTGCCCCAAATCCTCCATCCAATACGCCTGCCAACACTCCGCCCCCAATCAACGGACCTTCGCCAGAAAGCGGTTAAGGCAATCATGACACAAATTGCCGGTTATCGCTGCTGCAGACTTACGGTCAAATACAAGAGTTGGCGCCACTGAGCTTTCCGGCAAATATTTCGATTGTGTTTTTTCACTAAGTGTTTTCTGCCTATGAATATTTCATCACTCGGACCAAGCACGTCAACCGCTCCTGGCATTCAAACAAATGTAACCCTTCCGCAGCACAAGCCCTGGATGCGGATGGTTTGGCGCGACTTGTTATTTATGCATTGGCCCGTCGACACCAATGTTCTACAAGGTTTGCTGCCACCGGGCGTGAAGCTGGATACCTTTGACGGGCGAGCGTGGATCAGCGTCGTCCCGTTTCGGATGACGGGCGTTTCCTTGCGACGCTGGCCCGATCTGCCCTGGCTTTCCAAGTTTCCCGAACTCAATGTTCGGACTTATGTGACCGACGGCCAACGACCGGGTGTTTGGTTTTTCAGTTTGGATGCGACCAACCGCTTAGCGGTTCGCTTGGCTCGCTGGATGTTTTATTTACCTTACATGGACGCCAAAATCACTTGTCAACAATCAGGTGACTGGTTCCGTTATCGCAGCGATCGCCAGCACCGAGGCGAATCGGGTGCCTCGTTGGATATCGAATACCGGCCCATTGGTCCTGAAAGGACTGCGAGTCCGGACTCATTAGAGCATTGGTTGACGGCTCGTTATTGGATGTATTTGTGCGACCGATACCGTAATTGGCACATTGGGGCCATTGACCACGCACCTTGGCGTTTACGGGATGCTCAAGTCATTTGCCATCACAATCGCATGCTGCAGTGGTTAGGTATCGATGTTGGGCCGCAACAGCCTTTGACTCAATTTGCCGCCGTCACCGACGTTCGAGCTTGGCGACCGATAAGACTTAATTAATGCGAAGAAAGTGCCCTGAAAAGGTGCCCTGAAAAGGTGTTCGGAGTAGATCGATTGCCCTCCTTAGCTTAAAGTATTGTCGGTCACAGTTTTCCAATCGATCACCACATTTGGCAGCGCGAAAAGTTTGGCGGTAAAAATCGCGGTTGCGCGCTCTGCGGCTGAGGCAGCTACCGTAGGTCGGCCTGTCCTCAGGCCGACAATCCCAAATCAAAAAATTGCAACGATAGTTGGTCAGGATTCACAAACGCCAATGAATACATTGGCGGCCACACAGTCCGGCCGCTGAGGACAGCGGCAGCTACTGTAGGTCGGCCTGTCCTCAGGCCGACAATCCAAAACCAAAAAATTGCAACTATAGTTGGTCAGGATTCACAAACGCCAATGAATACATTGGCGGCCACAGTCCGGCCGCTGAGGACAGCGGCAGCTACTGTAGGTCGGCCTGTCCTCAGGCTGACAATCCCAAACCAAAAAATTGCAACTTAAGTGGGCAGGATTCACAAACGCCAATGAATACATTGGCGGCCACAGTCCGGCCGCTGTAGACAGCAGCTACAATAGGACAGCGGCAAATATGTTGGGACAATTCCCAGGATCTAAGAAATGAATACTTCTTCCGAAAACCCTTTCGAAGCCCCGAAAGTATACGAATCAATTCCGGTAAAACCACCCGACCCCAAAACGCGAACTTGGTGGCCGTATCCGGTCATTATCGTTTTATCTCTGCTCAGTCTGATCCCCCCGTTTATATACATCGGACTTCCTTCGGCCATCATTGCTTTTGTCGTTGTCAACGCATTATGGAAAAAAAACGGTGACTTGCCTCCCGATTCAAATTCCGAAGAATCGGCTCTTGAAAATCAAAAAAAATTTCATCGATTCGCCTTGTTAATGGTTCCCGGATCGATTGTGGCTGGTATCGCTGTGTTCGGAGGGACTTGTACGCCGGTTGCCTATAGCTTTTTAATTTTCGACCGATCTCAAGATATCGGGTATGCCATTTCGAAGTGTCTTGGCTGGGGGACTGCGGTAGGAGTCACGGCCGGTGTGGCTTCAATAGTTTATATGTGCCGTCAAATCTATTCTCACCGCCCGCGTTAGGTATTCATTTCCATGGCTTCTTGCCAATGCTCATAAAGTTGCGCGATTTTCTGGGACAACTCGGCGATTTGCGTTTGAGTCTCGACCATCCGTTCGCGCGAACGCAGTACCGCGGGGTCGGCCAAAGTGTGTTGCAATTGTTCGTATTGCGATTCAGCATTGGCAATCTCAATCTCAATGGCGTCAGGTTTGCGATAGGGGAATTTTCGTTTTCGCCGTTGGCCATCGTTAGCCGCACCACTTTCGTTAGATTTGGAAACAGCCTTTGGCTTCTTGGCCGTCAAAGCCGCTTGTTCGGCTTGCCAAGTTTGAAAATGAAATCGGTACTGATCGTAGTTGCCTTCAAAAACCTCGACGCGATCGGTTTGAAAAACCATCAGGTGGGTACAAATTTGGTTGAGAAAATAGCGGTCATGGCTGACAACCAAAAGCGTACCATCAAACTCCAGCAGCGCTTGCTCCAGCGCGTCCCGCGCCCACAAATCGAGGTGGTTCGTGGGTTCATCGAATACCATAAAGTTGGGTTCTAACGCTGACAGACGAGCGAGCGCCACGCGATTGCGTTCACCGCCGCTGAGGCTACTTACCTTTTGAAAAGCCATATCGCCGGTGATTCCAAACGACGCCAACATATCGCGACGCTGCTGTTCCACCATTTCTTTTTGCGGCGGCCTAACCGCCTCCACCGCGATGGCATCACCAAGAACACTTTCGAGATGTTGGTCAAAGTATCCGATCTTCACACCGGTACCCACAACCACCTTGCCTTGATCCAACGTTTGTTGCCCTACAATGCACTTCAACAGGGTCGATTTGCCGCAACCGTTGGGACCCAAAATTCCCCAACGCTGCCCGCGTTCGATTTGAAATGACACATTGCTAAACAATGGTTCCGCATAAGCTTTTGCCAATCCTTCGCAGCGCAGCACAATATCACCGGTTCGCGAGGTAGGCGGAAATCGCATTGCCGGTTGTTGGATTTGCCGCGGCAAATTTACCAGTTCAATTCGATCGAGTTTTTTGCGACGATCTTCGGCCTGTGTCGCTTTTTGACCGTAATGATTGCGACGGATGAACTCTTCAATCTTGGCAATTTCGGTTCTTTGTTTTTCAAAAGTCCGCTGTTGAACTTTCAGCCGCTCTTCTTTCAAAATCTTGTATTTGGAATAATTTCCTGGATAAGCATCAATCGTGCCATGCAATAATTCCAAAGTCTGATCGCAAACGCGATCCAAGAAATAACGGTCGTGACTCACCAGCAAAAAAGCTTGAGGCGTGCTCGCTAAAAAGTTTTCCAACCATTCGGTCGCTTCAATGTCGAGGTGGTTTGACGGTTCATCGAGCAACATCAGGTCGGGTTCTTCAAGCAGCAAACTAGCCAGCATCAACCGATTTACTTGTCCACCACTAAGGTTGGCCACGGGTTGTTCGAAATCCGATTTCGAGAAGCCCAAACCTTGCAATACTTGCTCGATCTTGTAATCAATTTGATACGCGTTGCGGCGCGTCAATTCTGCTTGCAAATGGTCGTAACGTTGAGTCAGTTCTCGCAAGGTTTCGGCGTCGGGTGATTGACTCATTTGCTGAGTTATTGCGTCGGCTTGGGATTGCAAATCCACCAACGTCTGCAAAGCTGCTTGAGCGACTTGCCACAATGTCTGACCGGGCGCAAAGGTGGGCCGTTGCTCGAGAAATCCCATTCTCGCCCCGCGCGCTAATTCGACGGTCCCTTGGTCTGGATCCAACTCACCTTTGAGGATTTTAAGCAAGGTCGTTTTGCCAGCGCCATTGGGCCCAATTAAAGCCACGCGCTGTTGGCCGCGAATTTCTAACGACGCGGACACTAGTACCGGATCGTCGGCGTAGTATTTTTCAATTCCTTGGACAGACAACAATAACGACATAACGAGAATTCGAGCGTGGGATCTACTTATTAAAGGTGAGATTGTAAACCAACGAGGCAAAAAGGTCTATGTTTGCGTGGTTGAACCTAATAAAACAAGTCCTACCTACCCCTAGCGGGGCAGATAGGACTTTTTTCGAGGATTCTCAATTGGCTCCAGACCTGAAATGCCCTAAATAGTCCACCGACAAAGCCAGCCGACTAAATTCGCGGACTTTGGAGGGGCACACTTTTTAGGTGTCATCACATTCCATATGGACCGGATCCATTACTTTTGTATTGCGTTCGATCGCCAACACGGTGGTTCGCTGATGGGCGCCATCACGACTGCAAGCGACAACCGGGAAAACTTGTCGTTTGTCAGGCATATCGACTCGAATGGAAAATGTACCATTTTCTTCGATTCGCAACGGCTCTCCGCCCACGGAAACGACCGCACCAGGATCGGCAATTCCAAAAATCACCATTTGTGCATCGACCTCAAATCGAAAATCAGAGCGGTGATCGATCATGCGGGCGTGCTCGGAACTAAGCGCTTTTACGGGACGTCGCAATTTTTCTTCAAACACGTCTTGAAGGTCACGGGTTTCATTGTCATCAGTAAACCCACCGCTCATGGCAAAATAGGATTCATAATGATTGGCAATGTCCGCCCAGTGATCTTGCGGTGCTGGCGTGCCAGGTGAAGGAGTTGTGACTTTGTTGCTCTTGGCTAGTGCAAAGAATCGACCTTGGCTCGTCAAATAACCGATCATAACACGGTAAGTATGGGAAGGCATTCCCGAATCGATATACCAAGTGTCGACGCCGCTATGAATCTCGATCTCACGACGAACTACTTCCGACGGTCCGTCGCCTTCGTCAACGATTTCAATAAGCCGCAAAACCGGCTTCGCACCTCGCCAATTTTTTTCTAAAGCGGCTCGCGCTCGGCGGATCGTGGCTTCGGTAATTTCCCAATAGGTTTGCAGCCAATGACTATCTCGAACGATCAAAATCAATCGGTCTTTTTCAACCGTCCGGTTTTCTTTGGCGACCAGCGCCGACAATGCCAAATTCTTTAATTCTTCGCGACGGTCGTTCTCGTTCTGGATTTGCGTAGCAATCGCGCTTGGCGTCACTGAATTACCATTTGTCAATTTTCCTGCTACCGCTCGACGTGGATTCAAATCGTTTCCATTTGCGATTGCCGCGCCGGTCTTGTTCGAATGTGACTTTGTACCATTTGCAGGAGGGTTTACCGGATGTTTGGAAACGCCGTTTTTAGCGCCGCCGACAATCCCACCGTTGACTTTGTCCGAAGTTTTAACCACGGACCTAACGCCTGACTTCACAGCCGAACTAGGGGTAGTCACTGACTTAGGGGTAACCGCAGACTTCGAGATGGCCGCAGACTTAGGATTGCCACTTAGCGATTTACTGTTTTTCGGATGGTGGCCGTTACCATTAACTTTCTCGTTTTTGCGACCGTTTGATTTCATAGGTTGCGATTGGTCAGCAACACGCGACGCGGTCGCTTTTTCCGTCGACTTGCCAGGGGCCTTTTGACTGTTGACGTAACCGTTTGCTTTTCCGTTTGTTCTCGGAACCGAGCTACCTGATGTACGAGAAACTGTTTGCCGCGAAATATCCGCCGACAATGACCCTAAATCAACAGGCCGTTGCTTTTTTAGCAACTTCAGAATGGCTTGCACCAATTGCTCTTTCCGCATTTGATGCCACCCCGTGACACCCGTTGTCTTGGCCAATTGGGCCAAGTCTCGCGAGCTTTGCGAGCGAAGATTTGCTAAGGTAACCAAGGGGACCCTCACTTCTGAAAAATGATCTGTGAATCGTCTGGAAAATTTGGACAAACGCGATTCAGCGCGGCGGTCATTCTCACAAGCGACATTCGCAAGTGATTTCCATTTAAGCCCCCCCCCGTTCGGAGGATCTCAAGATAGTCGCTGCAGCCTGGTTTCGCCCCCCTGCCAAATTTTCCTTTCAAGCCCTAAAAGTCGACCGAATTCAGCCGTCGCCAAGGTATCAAAGTCAGGCCGCGAATTAAATCTAAACGCGTTCCAGCTTTATCCTGATTCAACTCCCAAAAACCCCTTCTGCGTGAGAAAAAGCGTCTATCGGGTCCTGACAGTAGCGTCTTTCAGTGGGATTTATTGCAAATTGGATACCTTGAAAACTAAAAATCTCGACTGTCAAAGGCTCTCGCTAACCGAAAAAGCCGTCAAAACAATTCAAATGTGGTCAATTTTCACGAATATTGCCGATATGGACGGCAAAATCCGTTGGAATAAAACGTTCCGATTAACTGCTTAGCTGCTTCACTGCTTCATTGATTAGCCGGGTTTCCAAAAACTGGAAAAACGCCAGCAGTGTTAATCCCGCAATGATCAATATCTCAGCAGTGCTATTTGCCCAGAGAAACCATCGGTTTTTTGGCCAAAATACGTCTTAGACACAACTGGATCACAAGCCGCTTTTTGACATCAGCCATTTTTCTGACATTCGCCATTTAGCGTGCTTGAATCCAGCCAACCTCAATCAAATGTTGAGCCAGCCGGGCTAGCCGAATCGTTCACAACCCTGCCTCAGTTAGGATCGAAACGACAACGCCCAGTCTTTCATTACGTATGATTATAGCAACGGTTTGATCGGCAGCAAACCAACCGGACGGCTTCAACGGTTGCCTTTTTCACATTAACTAGCATTTTTAGTCCGGCTAAGGTTGCCTAAACCCCTTAATACATTTTTTCCACGAATTATAAATCGTGCCAAATTGGCACAAACCCGGCAACAATAGCGCCGCTTTAAACCCCAAAAATTCTGATTCCGATGCCAGAACGTAACCTAAAGTTGCTTGAGCGCATCGCCACGGGGTGGTGTGCCAGGGGATTTTCACAAGCGCGATAGGCTGCCATCACTGGCTGACCCGCGCTCGGGGTCCCTCAATTATTCTGGCTCATCCCCGAATTCGTTGGACCCAAAGTTCATGATTCTTGACGTCAAACAATTAGGCTTGGTCCGCTCGATTCCCACCGTGGCTCTGCGATTAATCGAAGCCATGAAAGATCCGGAATCATCGATTCAATCGATTGCCGAAATCGTCAAAGCTGATCCGGCGATCGCTGCGCGCATATTGACGACAGCCAATTCGACCATGTTTGGCGGCACCACCGAGATTAAATCACTGGACCGCTGCATATTGCGCCTGGGCAAGCACACGGTTTGCTGTTTGGCGCTTAGCTTTTCGCTAACCAATTTTTCGAATCGCCCCCAAACTCACTTAACTTTGATCCGCGATTGCTGGCTCAAATCCGTTATTCACGCATTGGCAATGGAACAGCTTGCCAAACGAATGGGCGTCGATCGTCGCAGCACCATGTTCGCGCTCGGACTGTTGGCCGATATCGGCTTGTTATCACTTGCCGAACAGCGAGGGGCAGAGTTAAGCGGCATGTTAAATCAGGCCGATGGTGACTATGCAAAACTGTGCGAATTGGAAACGCAAAACTGGGGAATTAACCACAATGAAGTTACTAACAAAATTCTAACACAATGGGAACTTCCCCAAATCTATTCCGACGTTGCTTTGCATCACGAAGACGATTGGAATGCGCTGACTCCCTTACAACATCATCCTGATTTCGAAGTCTTGGCAGCCAGTAGTGCCGCCAGTGCGCTTGCACATTTTATCTTAGGACAATTCCCTGCCAGATCATTCCAGCGTCTGGAAGCGATCACGACTCGTGTTTGGAATTTCGAAAAACAAGAACTCGACGAATTGATTCAAGTCGTTCGCGGTAAATTGTCCGATACCACGGAAATGTTCACAATTGACCTAGCGCGTTTGCCCACTGAAAACCAATTGATGGCGGCGGCGATGGAACAACTCACAAAACTGGCCATGGAAATGGCCTTGGCGGCCCAACAAAAAACGGACGAAGAACGCAAAGAAACTCAAGCCATGCGGGCCAAACTTTTGGCTATGGAACAACGCAATTGTCGCGATCATTTGACTCAGGTCTACACCCGCGAATATTTCGAAACACGATTCACCGAACGAGTTCGCAATATGAAAGGCAATCGCACCCTAGGCCTGCTGTTTGCCGACGTCGATAATTTCAAGACGTTTAATGACACTTACGGGCATCTGGCCGGCGACGAGGTGCTGAAACATGTCGGCGAATCGCTAAATTCTCTATTCCGCGCCGACGACGTCGTCGCCCGATTTGGTGGTGAAGAGTTTGTGGTCCTTATCGAATGTCCCGATCCCGATAATATTCACTCAATCGCCGAACGCATGCGCAAACGAATCGAAACCACAACCGTCGCTTACGAAGAGGTCTCGTTGTCGGTGACTATCAGCGTGGGCGGCGTCTGGTGTACCCCCAATGTGGCCCCGGAATTTTTGGGGCAATTCGTAAGAATGATGATCAAGACCGCTGACGAATGCCTATATCACTGCAAACGCAATGGCCGCAACCGTTGCCAAATTACGGCTATCGACTACGAAACATTACTTGCCCAAGGCGTTTGCGCCTGTCCTTAATTCGCTGCCATTTCTCCGATACACTGAAGCAGGTCGCTGGAATTGCATTGCCCATTTCCAGTCCGAAACTATTCTGTAACCCGTTGTCAACAGCGATCACCGCCACAACTACTTGTGAAACCTATTGTTATGAGTGAACCATCGCTGCGAATTGCCGAGATTTACGAATCGTTACAAGGCGAAGGTCAACTTACCGGCGTCACCAGTATCTTTCTCAGAACCACAGGCTGCAACCTTCGCTGTTCCTTTTGCGACACCCCGTTCACCTCGTGGCGACCTGAAGGATCACAACAAACCCTTACCAAGATCTTAGATACGATAGACTCTTTTTCGGCTCAGCATGTCGTGATTACGGGCGGCGAGCCAATGCTGCCGGCCGGTATCGTCCCGTTGACAAATTCGATCAAGCGAATGGGTAAACACATTACAATTGAAACGGCCGGTACCATCGACCGCAACGTAATCTGCGATTTGATCTCGATTAGCCCCAAATTGAACAACTCGACGCCATCTGCTTACCAAGGCCAAAAGCAATTGGCCAATGATCCAATCGACAAGAATCGATGGGCCAACGAGCAATTAGCCAGCGAGTGGACTCGGCGACATGAACTGCGGCGACTGCAACCAAAAGTTCTCAATTCATTGTTGGCCCGCTACGATTACCAACTGAAGTTTGTAGTCGACCAGCCCGAGGACCTCGAAGAAATCCAACAATTGCTCACACAACTTAAACCAATTGATCCGGCAAAAGTCTGGCTGATGCCGCAAGGTGTAGTACTCGAGGAACTGAGCGCGCGCCAAGTTTGGCTTGCGCCGCTATGCCGCAAGCTAGGCTACCAACTCTGTGAACGCAAACATATCGAGTGGTACGGTAACCGTCGCGGTACTTGATTTAAGACCTCGCTCAATTAATTCTTCGCCAGACCGAACTTTGCGTGTAATCACTGGGGGGTCAGCAAAACGGACTTATCGCGCAAATCGATGGAGGGCAATCGATCCACTATATCAACGCGCAACTACCCCGAGCAGTTCCGAAAGGTTAGTATCTACCGCCTCATACTGCCCATAAAACCGCTTGATCCAATGCCGTTGGCGAGTATTCTGCAAATGCTGTTGCCAACCCCATCGTTCCAACAATCGATCTGAAATTCGTCGATTTGTGATATGCCCTAATAACGCATCCGAGCGTTTAATCAACGCCACTTGGTCCAATGCCGTCAACGCTCGACGGGCCGTCGCAAACGTCGTCCCAGAATTGCTTGCCACATAGTTCAGCGTCAGATAATGCGAGTGACCACGCGGCTGAGAATAATATAATCGACATTCATCTTTGTGTGCAGCTCGACGGCGCCAATGCTCCCACCAAATGACTTCCATCCACGATACCCACCGCGGGCATAGTCGAAAACGAACCTCCACAATTTCTCCGGCGACCACTCGAATCATGCCATACCGCTGTTTCGCCACAGCAGTCATTGCTTCCCGAATTTCTGAATTACTGTCCGTATATTGGTTCATACCGTGTCTCCCGAAAGCCGCTTCAACCCCCGCACGCCAACCAACATCAATCCAAATAAAACCAAAGCGACGGCCAACACAATTAATAACAACTGAATATTCTGGAATAGCCCATTGCGAGCCCAAGCGTGCCACACCCAGTGCCAAGCCACAATTAAAAACACTGCGGCCAGCGCTAAATAGGGACCAAATGCTAACTCGCGATTTCGCGACAAGACATATTGGCTGAGCGCAATCACCAAGGCGGCAAACGGTGCCAAGGCAAAAACCAACAACGAGGCTTGCCAGCCTACAAAGGTCCCAATCATGGCCATCAACGTCACATCGCCAAACCCCATCGCTTCTTGTTGTAGCGCATAGCCGGCGACAATCCGCACGGCCCAAACCATGGCACCAGCAAACGCCAAACCCAAAAGCGACCCCATCAGGCTATTCCAGGTTTCACCTTCAATCAGCCGTCCGACGAGCACCAAGATGCTCAACCCAACGCCAACCCCGATTAACAACCACGTGAATCCAAACGGACTTCGCTCGCGAGTCCGAACGGAACATGTCCGCCGATGCCGCGGTCGTCGTATACTAGCCAACATATATTTCAGCCCGCGACCAATTCCCCACCGCCACTCAATCGTTTTCGGCAGCAAAGCAAATACCCAGATCCAGACAATTAACCACCCACTGACCAATCCCCGCCAATCGCGAAACCAAAAAACACTCGCCAAATCGTCGGGCGAAACAAAAGTCAATGCTTGATAGTTATTGCCATTGGCGATTAACGCGAACTCCGGCAATCTAACCCCTGGTGCACTGATCGCAAAAACCAATCCAGCGATCGTTCCAGGTATCGTAATCCAATCGGGAATAGTCCGTTCGTCAAAGTCGATAAAGGTCGCAATGGTCAGCAAGGTGAACAACAGTAAATGTGCGGCAAACCATATATCGATTTCCGCTGCTTTGGCGTTCCCCTGAAATCCAAGAATCCCACCGCGTTCGAGCCATTCGTAATAGGCCACGGCCGAAAACGCCATGCAGCACTCGATCAAGAAGGGACGAAGCCAAAACAGTCGCCCGTGTACAGTTTCATCGCGGCGCAGTGCCAGCCAACCAAAAACAGGCAAATAGTCCCACCAGCGTCGGGGCGATGCCAACGGATCGCGCGGACCCAATGGGCTAAAGGGCCTCGTTTGAAAATACCCACATTGGTAGATCGCCCAGTTGGCGATTGAGCCTAGGACTCCGCCCAAGACCAACAACAAGACAATCATCATGCGCGCCGTTTTCCTTAGCTGCCGTTCACCACATTTATTTATCGGCGTTTTGCCACCAAGTGGCGATGGCGATTGCCGACTCCTCGGGCGTTCGCTGGTTTGTGTCCCACGTAAAATCGGCGCAAGCGGCATAATTGGAACCGCGCCGCTCGGCCAGCCACTTCAATTCCTCTAAGCCTGAACGATCACTCAGCGCTGGTCGCTGGCTACCCGTATGGACGTCCGCGCCAACCCGTTGCCACAATTGTTCCGGCGAATCGGTTAACCATACGACTTTGCCCGTTTGCCGCAGACACTGTCGATTCTCGGAACGCTCACACGCGCCACCACCTAACGCCACAACTCGTCCAGACAACCGCGATGTCTGCAAGATAGCTTCCGATTCCAGATCGCGAAATTTGGCCTCGCCATCTCGGGCAAAAATCTCAGAAATTGTCCGCCCCGCCCGCGATTGAATCTCACGATCCATATCGACAAATTCCATCGCCAATCGAGCAGACAACCGTAAGCCGATTGTTGTTTTGCCCGCTCCGCGCAGCCCCACTAAGTACAAATGCGCTTTCAATCTGTAATTCCTTCCAATGCACTTGGTGGCAACCTGTCAACCGGCAGACAACATGCTCGCAGCGAATTCGTCGAAAACACATTCCCCCAGCGCGGCGTTCATAGCCTACGGCGCTCATAGCCTACGGTGCTAATAACTTACGGTGCTAATAACTTAAAGTGCTTATTACTCAAGGTGCTCTATACTTTTGGTGCTTACAACAACGATTTTCTGATACGTGTCTAGTACTTAGCCGCACTGGTTCCGCGTTTCACTTCGTAACGAATCAAATTGAGGTCCGCGGGTTGACCGGTAAATAATTCAAATTGCTTGGCTGCCTGCCGCACAAACATATCGACGCCTGTAATCGTCGGACAACCCGCTTGCCTTGCGTGTTTGATAAACAGGGTTTGCTCGGGATTATAAATTGTATCAAACACTAACGTGTGTTTATCAAACCACTCTGGCTCAAAAGGTGTTGCATCCATATCGGGATGCATGCCTAAGGGTGTGGCATTAATCAAAATATGGCATTCAAAATTCTGCCGCGCCGGCCAATCGATTGATTTGCATTTCAGTTCATTGGCAACTTGTTCGGATTTGCGATAATCGCGAGCGGTTATATAGACTGACGCACCGCGTTTCATCAAACCAATTGCAATCGTCCGGGCCGCGCCTCCAGCACCCAAAATCAACACGCGTTTGCCCTCAAAGGCAGCCGGATGGTCCGCCGGCATTTGCAACGCTTCTGTCAATACCGACACCGCGGCATCAAGGTCCGTGTTGTAGCCAAAGGTATTGACCTCTTTAAAAACAACCGTGTTCACGGCCCGCACCGCAACCGCTTGATCGTCCAACACGTTGCAGTGTTTCATGATTTTTTCTTTATGTGGCAACGTGACGCTCAAGCCGCGAATGTCCATTTCTAAACAGCTCTCGACAAAGGCGTCCAAATACTCAGCGGTCACTCGAAAAGGCAGATAGATCAAGTCCAACCCCAACTTGCGAATACCAGCATTGTGCACTCGTGGACTGAGGCTGTGCGCGACAGGATCAGCAATCACGCCTAGGATCCCGGTATTCAAAGTAATTTGGTCGAAATGGTATTCCTCGTTCATCTGCTTATAAGACAATTGGCCTGGGGCCAATTGGCGGTCTTCATGAAACGAAGCATAGGTCCAGGGCGAACCAAATTTCCCGCACAAGATCCGCGAGATTACTCCCATTTCACCCATGCAAAAACCGATCGTGGGAATCTTTGCGGCTCGCACCAATTTCAATAGACGAATATTGTCCAGCGGATTATTAGCCTGGGTCGCGATCTTGATGTAGTCCGCATCTAATTTGGCCATCCCCTGGTGGATTTGCTCTAAGTTATCGGGGGTCTCTTGGAAATTGTGGTAACTGACAATTCGTTTGGTAGTTCCATAGCGAGGAATCTTGGTGGCGATATCGTACTCTAGGTCGACATAATCGACCCCATCGGCAATCGCCGTTCGCAATAACATCAAACGATCGTCTTCGGATCGCATCCATTTGCCGCCCTCCTTGGGCCGCCGCACCGTAGCGATACAGGGGCAACCCCGATTTTCCAGCAAACGTCGCATATTTACAGGCCGACGAATAAAGTCGAGTCGCAGTTCGACCAGCGAAACACCTTGTTCGGACAAGTGTTGATGTTCTGCCATCAACATTCGATGACGGCCTCGACCTAAACTGACACAAATCATTGATTTACTTTGTTGCGGAGAAAAATATTGGGCATGAGGGACATCACACAATCGACTGTGAGAACTTTTCTATTTTGATTAAAGGTCGGCATTCCGACAAATGGGGATATGCCCCTTTTTTAAGAAAAAACCGAACAAATAGCGCGGACCGGCTAAGTTTCATCGGTTCCACACACTCTTTCGCTGCAAGTTGTGTCGCGGCCAACGTCTATTGCACACAACCGTTCGAGCGATTACTCGGTAGGCTTGTTTCGCAAGCGATCCAAAACCGGTTCTACTTGTTGGTGCAACCACTGGGGTGCTAAGATCCAGAGCGATTGAGTGGGGGAATCGTAATACCAAATCGCGCCTGCCCGTCCGGCTTGCACCCCCAATACAGCATTCAACAAATCGCGAATCCGTTCTGCAGTCAACCCCGTTTTTGCTAAATCAGCCAGTGAATAGATCTCCAAATCTTGGCGAACCCGCATCCGTTCGTGCGTGGTGATCTCTACCGTTTGAGAATCAACAATCCGCCAAGCCAATTCCATAGATTGTGTTAGTTGATCCAAAAACTCTCGCGCCGATCGACTGCGAATATTGCCGGGAACTCGCAATGTGGGGTTCCAACCTTGAGAGACAATCGCATCCCAATCGACCAATACTCGCAATCCCGTGTCACGCCGCAATCGTTCTAACACGTCATCCAGGCTGCGTTCCCAGTGCGGCGCCCAATTCAATGGTTGGTTCAAATTTGTCGCGGCCGACGCCGTTTGTGTTTCAAGAACCTCGGTAGCAGCAACGGTATTTTCTTGTTTCGCTAACTCCGCTGCCGCCTTTAATTTTGCGATCCAACGCGTTAACGCGCGATGACCTAACGGAATCTGTGCAACCTCCCACTGTTCCCCTGCCTCGCGAAGGGTACCGCTGCCTCCCGCTTGATCCCATAAAAATGGCGCCAAAAATAGCTTGGCTTGCGTCAACAATTCCAATCGTTGTTCCGGAGTTCGTTGCGACATTTCTGGGATATCGTACAACTGCGTACTGGCTTGATCAAATCCCACCGGCCGTATCACAATTCCACTGGCTTCTAGTCCCGTTGAACTATTTGCCGATGCGACATCACCGCTGGTGATCAATTGTTTGCTAAGCCCAGCGTTAACGAAAATTCGCTCGAGCACTTGGTCGAGCGTCATATCCGCCGCGTCCCAAGTCATGAGTTGAAATAAATCCAGTTCTTCCGTGTCTATGTGCAACAAATCAAATGTAATTGGATATCCGAGTAACCTGGCAAGCTGATTGACCTCCACGGCCATAGGGGATTGAATGTATTGCACTTCTGCAAGTTCAATTGCCAATCGATCCGTTAACGTACCCACGATTTTGGGTGGATCTGGTTTTGCAACAAACAGGGGAGACAGTCCGGCTGAATTCACGCGGCGTTCCTCAGCGGCAACTTCAGCCAATTCATTCAAACTGGTTTCACTAGTATCCGAAAGCAACGCCGAAAGGTCACCCAACGCATCGTTGACGGATTGTGCACCGAATAATTTAGGTGCAACCGAAAGATCTTGGTCCGGTCGTCCCAACGGATTCAGAACGTTTGCCAAGTCTTGCGATTTATTTCCGGAATTCCCAGTTGCTTCGGAATCCGTTTTCCCGGCTTCTCCGATTGGAGATACCGGCAGAGTCGGTGGAGGATCACCCCTCAAATCAACTTGTGGTGGACCGCCGTTGACAATCGGTTGAGTTGGATCATTAGGTTTGGTTTCGATATCTCCAGCGGTGTTATTTCCTTCCGATTCGTTCAGTCCCGGGTCAGTTTCCGTTGAATTTTTAGTTCGAGGTTCGATTGCGGCGGCGGCGGCCACATCCTCAATCTTAGGCGGTTGATTGTCAGCGCCGGGGTTCGCGTTTTTATCTACGACCGGATTTTGCGGCGGTAATTCTGTCAAATTTTGCTCGCCGTTATCTGCAATTTGAGGTCGGTTACCCGAAGTTACCAACCACCAAATCACAACCGACAAAGCGATTAACCCCAACGCGGCGGCAAAACCGATTAACAACAACTGTTGGCGTTTCTTTACCGATGTACTAGCGCTGATAATTGCCGGATTAGCTGCCGGGGCATTAACGGAACGGCCCTTGTTTGACACGGCTTTAGTGGCAGTGACCGTCGGCAACGTTGTGCCCAATCCTTGGTTGGCTTGCGAACTCGCTTGCGATTTAGGTTTCGCCGGCCCGCCAGGCGGAGAAACCACTGGCCCCCGATTAACTTTTGCACTCGGTTTAGTAGGTTCGCTAGTTTTTCCCTGCGTTAAGGGTTTAGACTGAGTTGTCGGTTTGGCCTGAGGTCCCGGTTTGGTCTGAATTCCCGGTTTGGCCTGAGGTCCCGGCTTGGCCTGTGTTCCCGGTTTAGACTGCGCGAGTTGTTCGGCTCCGCCCAATTGCGATTGATCGAGCAAATGGTCGATATCGTCAAAATCGGCAAAACTGGTTGCACCACTGACCGAGATGCTGGAGTCAAGATTTGGCAATTCCCAACCAGGCGGTGGAATCCAGTCGCTGGGCGGTTGGACATGGATCATATTGCCGCACTTGGGGCAAGCCAATTTCTGATCGATGGCCGACGGTTGCGTCACTTTTAATTTTGCCGCGCAAGTCTCGCAACGGATTGTAAACATAACAACCTAGGGGATTTTCATGAATTTTCAGAACGAGTGCCTTGCCGCACACTATTGATTGTAGTGGATCGGCAACAAACCGGGCAGTCGAATTCTTACCCGACGGAACCCGCAGGCAACCTCAAGGAGGTTTTCGCGTATTGCCCGACCGTTACTTTAGTTGCTTAAATACATCCGGAAGTTCCCAATTTTTCTCTGCTGCCGCTGCGCGTGTGGTTATTTTGATGCAGTCCACTCCACTAGTGTCGCTCTCCGCTATAACCCAAACCAGCTTGCACTTGGGATCAGCGGGTCCGGTAGCCGACTTGTCGGGATTTGCCCGCAACATGATTTCGGTCAAGATATCCGCCAGCTTTGAGTTTTGCATTTCAAAATCGCCGGGTCGCTGATTTTGCGTAATGCCTTCGATCACCAGATCATTTCCCACCAATTGAATTTCAAATGGAAATGGCAGTGATGGGTATTGTTCGCGAATTTCGGTTTGGATCGATTGCAACAACAAATTTAAATCGGGATTGGTTGTGACTTGCAAATTCCGTGGCGTTTGCAGCAATTCGTCCAACGACTGCGGTGTTTTCGGCCGAGCACTGGCGGCGATCGATTTTCCACCACTGGAAAAATATAAACCTAGTTCGGCTCCAGCCAATAAATTGTGCGCCGCCATGGGTGGCAACCAACCATTGACCAACACTTGATTCTGCTCGACGCCAAACCGCAGTCGGCGCCAAAAATCGCCCACCATTCCAAACATCTGACCACGCACTCGATCCCAATGCGGCGACGCGGCTAGCGACGTCAATTGTGTTGTCAATTGATCGCGAATCTGACGAATTTGGTCCTGCACGCGAGCCAACAGATCCGCGGACTTAATATCGCGCGCATGTTCCAACCATAATTCAACATAACAACCATCTTGCCAATGCAGGCTCAATAATCCACTGCGGATGTTTTCATCGACGTAGGCACGCAGCCAACGATTCAGTGGCGCCCAAACCCCGGACATCAACGCTTGCCCCTCGTCATTAAACAGTGCTGGCGGCAAGAAAATTACCGACACATGGCGATCTGCATCGCACCGGTCCGCCAATTGAGCCAATGGCCCCGCCAATGATTCAACTGGACCAAGTTCACGAGCTTGTTGCACCAATTGTTGGGAGCCCAGCACAAATTGAATAACGCGATCCGTCACTCCAGCTGGCGGCACGGTCAAAAAGTGAAATGACTCTCGGCTCCACAATTTGGTGTTCGCAACGTCTGTGCCAGACACAGGATTGCCCTCTTCAGCTTCAACGGAAACTACAGGGGCCGACTGAGTAAGTTCTCGCCAACGCGCCTCGGTAATTGGTTCGATCAATGTCGCCGTTAGAAACGGTTCGTATGGTTGACCGGCTTGCGAATATAAGGCAATGGACAGGGTGGAAAAATCTTCAAGTTCCATCCCGGTTATCCGGCGCAGCTCATCGATCCAATTTGCCACACCAGGCCCCAAGGATTTCAGTACGAGCTGCGATTCTTCTTGAGCAAGCCATCCGTGGGGTCGCATGGCTACTAACATTCGAGCTCCCGGCGGATGCCACGCAAAGGGAAAACGTGAACCGGCTGTGGGCGATTCCCAAGGCAATTGTCCATCGTCGGGAACAACTTCTTGCAACAAGATTTGGTGAGTCATTTCAAGTGTTTTTGTCGTTTCTGCGAGCTCAGTGCTGCTCGAGGTCCCTTCCTGTACCGCGGATGGGTCGGTTGTCGCCGAATCACCATCCGCCAGGGGACTGACATTTTTTTGTTGCATCCAAGGCAACGCAACCGCTACTGTAATTAATAGTATGGCCAGCGAAGCGCCCCAAGCCAACCAAGGTGTGCCTCGACGCCGACGCGTTGGACGTTTGGCTAAAACCGCGTTCGGATTGTTCGAACTTAAGTCGTTTCCCCCACCGCGCAGATTCGCTTCTTGCGACAAATCGAATACCTGCAATTGTGACGGCTGCAGCTCCACTTGTTTGCGAGCATTCGGCAACAAATCGGGCACCACCGAACTCCAGCGACGTCTCAATTGTTGATTGGCGACCGATATCGACGCACCCGTCAAAACCCTGTCACGTGTTACGTTCAAAAGGTTGACAAACGTATCAACCAATTTGCCGCCAGCTCGAATCCGATCTCGGTTATGATTTGACAATAACGATTCGATCAGCGCGGATGCAGCTTCGGGGACGTTGTATTTTTTCCAGTCGACCGGCCGGCGCATCTGCTGATCTGTCGATTCCAGGCGGCTATCGGGGTCATCAGACCGATGACTCGCTTGCACCGAGCGAGGCTTTACGTTCTTGGTTTGCTCAGCAATGGATTGTTCGGGATCGGATTGTGCGGCGCTCAGTCGCCCTGCGATCAATCGTTGCAAAAAGCAACCTAGCGAATACCAATCGGCCGCTTGTTCAGTTTCCAAGTCCGATGTTTGTCGTTCGCGCGGCTCGTGCAACCAGTACCGACCGGCGAATTCGGGAGGGAGATAGTCGCCAGCTTGTTCACCCGTACCGGTTGACAGCGCCCAGCGCTGGGAATTTGGCAACCAAGGCACTCGTAACATGGCGCGTTGTTTTCCGACCAATAACACATCCGCCACGCTCCATCCGCCGACCGCGATGTCTCGGCTGTGAATCGCCGCAATTGCGTCGGCCAACTGCACACCAAATTGCGCCGCCATTTCCCAAGTCATCCGGGTTTTGCGCGGCAGCTTGTCGGCCAACAAACCTGCTTCGCTCCAGTCGCTAATGACAAACGAGTATTCGGGTGATTCAACACTTCCTAAACACGGCACTAAATGACCATGGTCGAGCGAGGCCAAATTTTCCAAGCGGAGCTGGAAAAAATCCCATGTGGCCAGGCGTTCGCGGGTAGTTCGAGCCCAATTTGGGTCAAAAAAATCGAGCAAAAAATCGCGATTGGTCGGCAAATGTCGGGCAACGAAACTGCGTTGCCCGATCACCGAGGCGGGCCGGTCCAGCAGCACAAAATCACCGAAGCGTAGTGCGGCAGCCGCATTTTGGGACATTACCTCTGCCTGGAATGACGTCAACCAGCCGCCGCGCACCAGCCAATCGACGAGGGTGTCGACGTCCGTTTGAGGCGATAATTCTCGCGCAGCAAGCTGCTGTAATTCCGGCAAAGGCTTTTTGCTGGGCAACTCGGCAGCAGCCCATTGCGCCCAAATTTTGTGTTCCACCAGCGACACGGGCATTCCAATGGTGTTGGATGAATGCGCAAACGAGACTACATTATTATTGTCCCTAAGACAGCATTGGCTTGTGGGTTGCTCCCCGAGCACGCTGTCCCCAATTCATGTTAATCGGAATTCAACAGAATGAACACTGCCGTTGCGGTTTCGCCAGCAAAACATTTAAAACCGAATGAATGCGTCCAACTCTATTTTGATCGGGCGGCTGAAAAATTGGAACTTCCAGAGAGTTATCGTCGTCTGCTGAAAACAGCGCGCCGCGAATTAACGGTTGAAGTTCCTGTCGAAATGGACGACGGTCGCCTAGAAACTTTTATTGGTTATCGCGTGCAACACAACAATGCGCGTGGCCCGATGAAAGGCGGCTTGCGTTACCACTGGGAAGTTGACCTTGATGAAGTGCGTGCCTTGGCGTCGCTGATGACATGGAAAACCGCAGTTGTCAATATTCCTTATGGCGGCGCCAAAGGTGGAATCTGCGTTAACCCCTATGAACTTAGCCGCAAAGAAAACCAACGCATCACACGCAAGTTCGTTGACCAAATTCACGAAGTGATCGGTCCCGATAAAGATATCCCGGCGCCTGATATGGGCACCAACGCCGAAACCATGTCTTGGATTCGCAACCAATGGGAAAAATATCACGGATTTAACCCAGCCTGCATTACTGGAAAACCGGTGGAAGATTACGGCGCCAAAGGTCGCGAAGAAGCCACCGGCCGCGGCGTCGGTATTCTGGCATTCAAGATTTTAAAACGACTGGGTCGCCGTCCCAACGATTGCTCGGTTGCCATTCAAGGCTTTGGGAACGTGGGTTCTCATGCGGCAAAATTCATGCACGAGTCCGAATGCAAAATCGTAGCGGTCAGCGATATCAGCGGCGGATACTTCAATCCGGCGGGGCTCGATATTCCCGATCTACTGCGACACACCTTGAAAAATGGTTCTCTCAAAGGTTATTCGAACGCAGAATCAATTTCCAACGAACAACTACTCACTCTCGATGTCGATATCCTGGTCCCCAGCGCTTTGGGCAATGTCATTCACGAAGGCAACGTCCAAAACATTAAAGCCAAATTCGTTTTAGAGGGTGCCAACAATCCGGTGCATCCGTTAGCCGACGAAGTGCTGTATGAAAATGGCGTGGTGGTCTTACCAGATATCTTGGCCAATGCCGGCGGTGTTACCGTCAGTTATTTCGAATGGGTACAGAACCGCCAGTATTACAGCTGGGACCTCAATCGCGTGCGGCAACAACTCGACGCGGTCCTTTCTGCCGCCTTTGAAGAAGTCTGGCAAGAAGCCCACGAGCACAACGTGAGCCTGAGAACGGCTGCTTTTATGATCGCCATCAAACGAGTCAAACGAGCCACTGAGCTGGGCGGATTCTGACGCCAATGCGGCCAGATTACAAACATTTCCTCGACCAGATTCAATTGGAATTGCGAGATCGTCACCAGCGCTGGTGGTGGATCGGATATTTGCGTGGAATTCTGTTTCTGCTTGCGGTCGCGCTGATCGCCACCGCGTGGCTCGAGACAGGTCCGTCACCTACGCTTTGGTGGGTTTTGGCCAGCCTCGCCGGTTTAGCTTTCCTGATCACGGCGTGGTTCCACGAACAATTGTCGCAACGGATTACTCGACTGCGTTGGCTTGCCGGGATGCACCGTGATTCTTGGCTGCGAATTGAACGCAACCTACGCGCGATTCAACCGCCAACGCTAATGGCACCAACTTCCGCATCGGCGATTGCCAAAGATTTGGATCTCGTCGGTGATAGTTCACTCTATAAACTTCTGGGAACCGCGCGAACGCCTCTCGGTATCGAAATGCTGGGAAGGTGGATGTTCGAACCGGCAACACGACATGAAATTTTGCAGCGACAATCTGCCGTTGCCGTACTGCGGCAATATCCACAACAAATCCAAGACTTTCAGTGGCTGTGCGAGGAACTGGCGGCAAGTCAAGCTGGCCCAGGGCCGTTTTTGAGTTGGTGCCAAGAACCACCTTGGCTTGGAGCCCGACTCTGGTTGTTGACAGCCGTGCAAATTGCTTCGATTGTTTTGGGGGTAAGCCTCCTGGCACTAGCCTTCGGATGGATGCCCTTTGCTTGGGCTGCCGGATTGGCGGTCATAGCCTTGTTGGTTAACTTTGGGCTGGCAGTTGCCTTTTCCGGCGCGGTCCATGAACGATTCAATCGTATCTCGGCCAGATACTCTGAAATCGGATGTTATGGAGAGCTATTCGCATTTGTATCTAAAATCCCCACGGCCGACTCGGAACTATTGCAATCGTTGCAACGCGACTATTTTCAGAATGGGGCCGCAATCGATCAACTAGGCCGTCTCGGAACCGGAGTTTGGCTGGCTAACCTTCGACGCAACGGAATTCTTTTTATCCCCTACATCGTTCTGCAATTGGTTTTCTTTTGGGACCTGCACATTCTGCGGCGACTCGAACATTGGAAACAACAGCATGCCGAATCAGCCCAACGATGGTTTCAGGCGATTGGCATCTTGGAAACTTTGTTGGCATTGGCAAAATTGGCAATCGATCATCCTGATTGGGTCGTCCCCGAAATTATGACAGCTCAAGATCCTCAAGCGGCAATTGAGGCTCAAGGACTGGGACACCCATTGATAACCTCCTCGCAACGAGTCGACAACGATGTCACCGTGGGCCCCCGCGGTACGTTGCTGCTGGTAACCGGTTCAAACATGTCCGGGAAAAGCACATTGCTGCGCAGTCTGGGATTAAATGTTGTGTTGGCTCAAATGGGTAGTGTTGTTTGCGCTCAGAAACTTCGTTTGCCACCAGCGGTAATTTCCACCAGTATGCGGGTCAGCGATTCGCTTGCCGATGGCGTTTCTTTTTTTATGGCCGAGTTAAGACGGCTAAAAGAAATTGTCGACCAATCGCTTCAGTTGCAATCGTCTACTGAATATTGCCATCTGTTTTTATTGGATGAAATCCTGCAGGGGACTAATTCGCGAGAGCGACAGATTGCCGTCAGCCAAGTTGTACGGCGACTGATCGATCAGCGATCGATTGGTGCAATTTCAACACATGATTTGGAGCTGGCTACCACTTCGGAACTTCAAGCAGCTTGTCAGACAGTGCATTTTTGTGAACAGTTCAGTCGCGTTGACGGCAAGCCGGTAATGACTTTTGACTATCAGATGCGTCAAGGCGTCTCGCCAACGACAAACGCACTTAAGTTACTGGAGTTGGTGGGATTGAAGTAAGGAGTTGTGGAGGTGGAGGTGCCGCTGCCGCTGAGGACAGCGGTAACGTAGGTCAGCTACGGTAGGTCAGCCTGTCCTCAGGCTGACAATCGACGACTAATTTCTGGCAACTAAAACAAAGAGAGCTTTCTATTCCGCCGCTACTGCAGGTCAGCTTGTCCTCAAGCTGGCAATCGACGACTAATTACTGGCAACTAAACAAAGAGTGCTTTCTGTTCCGCCGCTGAGGACAGCGGACGGCTACGGTAGGTCAGCTTGTCCTCAAGCTGACAATCGACGACTAATTACTGGCAACTAAACAAAGAGTGCTTTCTATTCCGCCGCTGAGGACAGCGGACGGCTACTGTAATGCGGACGGCTACTGTATAGCGGACGGCTAAAAAAATTTGCGACCACGTTCCGACCAACTTCCAAAATCCAAACTACAAAAAAAACGCTGCCGCGTCGATTAAGGCGCAACAGCGTGATTTACTTTGCGAATTTCAACTAGTTAAATGGTACGGCGAGATGGGTAATTAATTACCGCCACGACCGCCGCCACTTCCTTCGCCGCCGCCGCCACTTCCTTCGCCGCCGCCGCCACTACCCTCGCCGCCACCGCCGCGATTGC
>JBGSMY010000006.1:0-6836 GCA_041739975.1 Pirellulaceae bacterium | reverse complement strand
GTTCAGCATTGCCAACATTCCGTCGGCTAATTTCATATTTCGCACAAGGCAGCCGCAGTTAGATCCAAGAATCTCGAGCCATATGATCAAGTCGTGTTTTTTCGGAAGGACAACTGGCCGAATCAGAGGCGCGGTCGCTTGCGCAAATTTTGCGGTACTGGCCGTGTAAATTATTTCAATCGTCGCCCGCAAAATCCGCTGCGGCTTGCCGTCAAACGATCACACTCGCAATGATCGCATCGGCAAAGTTTGCAACGGCAATGATCGCGCTGGCAATGATCGAATCGGCAAGGCTCAGTTGTTGTTCGATCACGTGGATAGCCAACAATTGGGAATTGATCTTGGATCCTCGGTTCCTAGATGTTCCAAGTTCGTCGTTATGCCCGAGAGCTAAATTTCGCCCTTTTTGAATTCCATAGCGAGAATTGTCTTTCCTTACCACCGTGTCACCGTTAGAATTCTGCTCATCAGGGGCAAACGGTTAACACATCGCGTTTTGGGAGCGCTCCTTTGACGCGCGCTTAGGAGTTTGTCATGAATCGTTTGCGAATGCCCTTGGCAATAGCCGCACTTTTGCAAAACTCGACCAAAAAGTTTTCGAAAAAGGTCTCGGATAAATATTTGAGGCGTCAATCGAAAATCCGCAATAGACGGAAAGGTCCTCCCATGATGAGCTGTTTCTTATTGCTGTTGTTATTTTCACATATTGGCGGCAATTCGGGCAACACCCTCAGTCCACAGCAGCCTGGTGAACGATCGGTAACCGTTCTTCGACTGGATGCGGAAGCATTTGCGAAAAAAATGCGAGCCCCTGAAGATTTAGACGAGTTGACGCCCGTTGTGCTTGACTTGTGTTGGTTACACCAAGAGATTGTGCAACATTCGCAATTTGATCAGTCGCCCCAACTACAAAATGTTCGCAGTCAAATCGCTAACCAATTGAAAAGGTTTCTCAAAGATTTCAAGTTGGCGACCAGTCGGCGCGCACGCCAGACAAATGCCGAAAACCTAAGTGCCGCAAATTCTGATGAATCGGAAATGAATTCCTCGTCTCGCGGTTCCGGTGACTATTCTTCGTTCGATGAATACGATTTGGAACAATGGAGTGCGCGGAATGCCTTTCAATTGGGTTTACCGTTTGGCGGTGCCGCTTCTTATTTGGGGCACTTGCAAGGTAATTTTGCTCCGCCATGGGATCACGGGCAGGAGTTGGTGCAGTTGATCGAAACGACGATCGATCGAAACTTTTGGCAGCGAAATGGTGGCGAAGGGCGAATTCACTATTACCAACCGTCCCGGGTTTTAGTGGTTGGGGCAACGCTGGATATCCACGATTCAATCACGAACTTGCTTCAGCAACTTCGCGATTCGGGCCGTTGACGATGATGTCTGCGCTCGTGGAAAATCCGCTATCGGCTCTTGGCCGTACCAACTCTTACTCCCTAACGGGCTGTGGTTTGTAAATCCCGGCCTATTGCCTTTGGACTTGATCAGGCTTACAAAAATCATTGTAAAAAACACAGTTGTCCCCAGACAATCAACATCCTAATCGCCGTATGTTTCCCAGAGCATGCAGCTTGCCGATGTAATCTGTACTGGCGAAAACCCCCAAAAAACGATTACAATGCCAGCAGTCGTCATGACCTAAATCGGACCTTCGAAATATCGGAACAAATCGTTCATGAATCTGGGAACCGCACGCATCGCACCAGGGACGAATGTGGTTCGTCCTGTTGATTGTTCTCGAGCCATTTATCCATTCGTATTCTGCCATTTACATGCGAGCCACGCCTGGCGCTGGATTGTGGGCATATTGGTTTGTCTGAGCGTTCCCGTCGACGGCTATGGACAAGATTGGGCTCGGAAGATGTTTTCCGAATTCCGGCATGACTTTGGCACGGTGGTAAAAGGCGAAGAGGCCGAACACCGATTTGAGTTTCAAAATATCTACCTTGAAGAGATCGAAATCGATCGAATTTCGTCGAGTTGTGGTTGCGCACAAGTCTCTTATACCAATAAAAAACTGAAGACCTGGGAAAAGGCAGAGATCGTTGTTAAATTCAACACCAAGGCTTTTAGTGGTCAGCGACAGGCGACGATTTCAGTAAATTTTGCCAATCCATTTCGCGGCGAAGTGCAACTGACGATTACGGGATTAATTCGCACCGACATTCAGATTCAGCCGGGTGCGATCGATTTCGGATCGGGTGCGATGGCAAATATCAAAACCCAAATCGTGAAGATCACCAAATATGGCAATCCCAACTGGTCGATTCGAGATGTGCAAAGTGCTTACGGCAATATTGCCGTGGAGCTTTCAAAACCGCGACGATTTTACGATCGTACGGAATACGAACTAAAGGCATCACTCAAACCTGAGACGCCGACAGGGTTCTGTCAGGGGGAGCTGTTTCTGGTTGCTATGGAGGGAAATCGAGAGGACCAAATTCCCTTGCCGTTTTCGGGAAAAGTAAGCGCGCCCTTGGAGATCTCACCACAAGTTTTGGATTTCGAAAAAGTGGCGCCGGGTCAAACGGTGAGTCGCAAAGTTGTTTTGAAATCGGATCAAGCTTTTTCTCTTAAGGATGTAATATGTGCAGCCTCAGGATTTGCTTGCGATGCGAAATCGTCACCGAAAAAAGTGCACTTTGTCGAACTCAAGTACACTGCCGATATGACGCCTGGTCGACATGAAACGGTGATTACATTTGTTACTGACATTGGCGGTGAGTGTCGTATCGAATTGCCGACAATCGTTACTATCGAATAATAGCCGCAACAAAAAAATTTCCGTAATCCGAACCGTACGGCGGGAGTTTGACGCGATTTGGGTCGCTAGTCACGGGATTCGCGGCGGTAAGCCAAACCGTTGCCGTAATCGGCTCCATGGGCTGAAACCCAACACGAACGAAACAGGTACTTTGTTTTAGAGGTGTCAATTATGGTTGGTTGTCGCTCACTGCTCTTGGTTGTTGTTGTATTGATATTCGCGGCCCGACTGGCGAGCATTTCGCCGCCAAGCAACGATTCCGCCAACGGGGCTAGCGGTGGCGTTGGCAACGATGTATTTGAAAATACCGCGATCCAAGATGCGGGCGATGCGGATAAGATTGCTACTGTTCTTAACGATCAAATCGCGGCCTGGAACCGAGATGATCTGAAAGCGTTTATGGCAACCTATTGGAACTCGCCGGACTTGACTTTTTCGGCAGGCGGACAGACAACTCGCGGTTGGCAGGCGACGATGGACCGATATGCTGGCCGCTATCCGGTGGGAAACATGGGCCAACTGAATTTTGATGGTTTGGAAATTTCGCTGTTGGGAGCCGACGCCGCTCTTGTACTCGGTAATTGGCATTTGGAGCAAGACAGTGAAAAAATGGATGGGAATTTCACATTGGTATTGCGGCGTATTGAAGGAAAGTGGTTGATTGTGCATGACCACTCCTCGTCACTGGAAAAGAAATAGTGACTTGTCAGCGAAACAAATTTAATGTGACATGGCGAGTGCGTGAATCGAACTGCAAAAATTATTCTTGGTGGCCTAATTTGGGTGATCGCTTTAGGAACATTGCTTCCTGGGCTGAATCGCAGCCTTGCGCCAAACGCTTTGTGGTCGCGGGATTTAATTCGATTTTGGTCCGATTCTCGTCATACGGTTAAGGTTGTGTTTCCGGAGTCTCACTGGTTGCAAGTCGGTGAACCCGTTTACGAAGCTACATTGTCGCCCAGTTATCCAATTGGACGAATCGTCTCGATCAATGGCCAGCGATATGATTTTCGGCAACCTGTGCAAGCCAACACTGCGGAAATTGAAATCTATTCCCATGCCTATCCACTCAAACCGGACGATCGATTGACGATTCAGGCGACTCCATCTTCACTAGCCTGGGTTATACAAACAATGCTTCCACCGGAAATGCAGCAACGTCTGACCAAGCTTATCTTGCAAGCTTATACCCAACACCAAGGTGAAATTAGCCGTGAATTGTCGCCGATAGTCAACGATATTTTGGAAAAATCAACCTCCGTAATTCGAGACGACCTACGGCGGGCGATCCAAGCCCGTTCCGATCGATTTCAGACGATTGCCGATCGATATCGCGATACGTTCGTTGATAAGGAGTTGATCCCTTTGGTGCAAGCCGAACTGTGGCCGCTGATCCGCGAACGGATGACTCCTTTGGTGGAACAAGTCGGATTGAGATTGTGGGAGGAGGCGTCACTGTTCCGACTTACTTGGCGCTATCTCTATGATGTTTCGCCCTTGCCGCAGCGCGATTTGACGCGAAAAGAGTTTCAACGTTTTCTTTCTGATCAGGCAATGCCCATCGTGGTGGAATATACACCGCAGTTCAACGAAATTCAGCAGCAATTGATTCGCGAGATTTCGGCTAACCCACGCGTCCAAGCGTTGGTTTCCAATGGTGCCCAGAAACTAGCGTCCGATTCCGACGTCCAGCAATTGGTTTGGGAGATCGCACAAGAAACATTGATTCAAAACCCTCGATTGCGAGCGGTTTGGCAAGAAGTATGGACCAGTCCTGAAGCAACGGAAGCTTTGGCGACGGCCAGTCGACGCCTAGAGCCAACCATTGCCGCCATCGGTGAGACTTTGTTCGGCAACCCCAATACGGCGATTACTCCGGAATTTTCCCGAGTATTACGCAATCGCGTATTACTGAAAGATAGCCGTTGGCTGTTGGTTCATCGCAGCGCAACAGCTAGTGGAAAAAATGTAAGTTCAGGAACCGCTAATTCTTTGTCAGAGCCATTTGTCGTGCAACGCGGTACTGCCGATAGCCCCAATCCGTTTCATATTCCGGCGAGGCCTCGAAATTGAAACCGGTTGAAGGCCAGGCCGCTATCCCAATTCGACTTGAACGAGTAAGTGTCCGTGCGGGCGGTAAAGTACTGCTTCATGATACTTCGCTGGAGTTTCCCGCTGGTGAAATTTCGTTAGTGGTTGGTCCTAGTGGAGTTGGTAAAAGTGTTTTGTTGCGAACCATTGCCGGCTTGTTAGACGGACGCGTCGCGGGATTACAACTGTCGGGCCAAATTCGGTGTGGCGACCAACCAGCGCGAGCTGGAATGGCTGGCGTGGTGTTTCAATCGTTTGCACTATTCGATGAATGGAGCCCGAACGACAATGTCGCGTTTGCATTAGCCTGTCGACGCGGCAGGCAATCAACTCGAACCGCCAGCGATTGGCTGAACGAATTGCAAATTCCCAGCAACGTACCGACGTCGCGCTTGAGTGGCGGCCAGCGACAACGGTTGGCTTTGGCCAGAACGCTGGCCTACGATCCGCCCATTTTGTTATACGACGAACCAACATCCGGTTTGGATCCCGCCACCGCCGAAAAAGTTTCGCAGTTGATTCGTGCGACCCATGATAAGTACGATAAAACGTCGGTAATCGTCACGCACGATTATCTAAGTTTGATGCCGATCGCCGATCGCATTTATTTGTTTGATCCTCATCAACGGACGCTTCGTGAAATTCCACGTGATCAATGGGACGCATTGTCCGATGAACTTCAGCCGTTGATTCAAGCCCGTTATGAGACCCCGGATGTCCAATTGCCACAAACTTGGATGCAGCAGATTGGAGCGCGAGCCAGTCAGTTTTTGGAGCAAACAGCTCAAGTTGTGTTGGCAGCGGTCGGCGCGTTGTTGGCTCTAATCCCCCGCTGGCGCAGTTGGCGTTGGGGTGGGCGGTTTAGTTGGCATTTTGCCGGATTGATCATGGGCCCGACGGCGCTGATCTATTTATTTATCGCCGGGCTGATCAACGGTTTTGTGATAACTTATTTTACATTTGAGTTTTTTCCTTTTGCAACGTATACCGAGCCGTTGATGCTCGAGGATTTACTCAAGGCCATTGGATTTAGTCTATACCGAATTTTTGTGCCCATTTTGGCTTCGATACTGATTGCTGCGCGTTGTGGCGCGGCCGTAACGGCCGACGTGGGCGGGCGCGAATACGGCAATCAAAATGAAGCATTATTGACACTCGGCGCTCGGCCCAACCAGTATTTGTTGACACCGATCATGTTAAGTTTTTTGGTCGGCGCGCCCTTGTTAAATTATGTTTCGTTCGGCGGAGCGAAACTTGCCAGTTTGGCGTCATTTGCCGCCACACATCCGGACCGCGGTCCCGACTTTTGGGAGTTCTTTTTTCATTTACGTTTGGAACAAGCCGACACGTGGCTGTACGAAGGATTTGGTTGGTTAATGGCTAAGCTGATTATCAGCGGATTGGGTGTCGGTGCGATTTCGTATCATTGGGGCCGACGGCCAAAATTTTCTACGGCCGACGTCAGTCGCAGCGTCACTGCGTGTATTCTGTGGGCAACGCTGTTTGTGCTCGTCGTTCATTTTGTATTTGCGCTGTTTGAATTTGAAAGCTTGCGTCAGCCTGTCAATTTGCCGCCCCTGCCAGCCTGATTTTTCGGCCAAACGGAAAGTCTATGGGTATGCGTGGCCGCCGGTGTTTCACCGGCGGCTACGGTAGTCGCCCCCTGCCAGCTTGCTGACAGGAAGCAAAGTTTGGCAGCTAGAACATTGAACACCAACCGCCGCTGAGGACAGCGGCGACTGCGGTAGTCGCCCCCTGCCAGCTTGCTGGCAGGAAGCAAAGTTTGGCAGCTAGAACGCTAAACACCAACCGCCGCTGAGGATAACGGCGACTGCGGTAGTCGCCCCCTGCCAGCTTGCTCTCATCGTACCACACAAGTTTTTTTATTTAAATTTTTTTTCGTTGACTTTTTGTTTGTGGTTTCTGGTCCAAAGGTATCCCAAGCTCTGGCGAAGTCGTATACGCGTTGTAGTCC
>JBGSMY010000385.1:0-4792 GCA_041739975.1 Pirellulaceae bacterium | reverse complement strand
GTGGTTTAAGCCGTTCGCGAGCCGAAGTCGGCCTGCTGGTAATGGCGCAAAACCTGTTGAATCTAAATCGCCTCGGACGAATCGCAGAAACATCCGAAAAACAAGCCGATTAAAGCTGGACGATCTCCTTGTCCCGGGGATCATTCTACTTTTCACTACATGTGGCGGCTTAAAAAAAGTCCAGTATCCGTTCATCATCACGATCGACGCACACGCCACCCCCAGGAAAACCAAAACCGACTTCTGCGTAAAACGATTGAGAAAATAGAGATGAAATAGGGGGATCGACGCCAACGTGAGCAACACGGTCGACACATAAAAAATCAACTTTTGTAAATAGATGGCGATTTCTGCTTTGTCGCCCGACAATTTGATTGTGCTCGGAGAATATGGCAAAACTATTTCGATCTCCGGATCGTACGCCACATATCGCCGCGGCATATCACTCGACGAATTCCCAGGTAACCCTGGCGCAATTTAGAAGGTATTGCAAAAACGCCGACCGCAGCCCACACGACGAGATGAATCCAACACAATATCGTCAGTTTTTTTAATTCGTGCCTGGACATCTTTCGTTCCGAAAGGTTCAACGTAAGTCGTTCTGTCGATAGTAGCGCGCCAAAAAGTAACTGATTAAAACTCTTTGCCAATCCCGACGCCACACGCCTAAACTTACTTCTCCACCAACGATTGCCAATCGTGTTGCAGACTATGCTCGGCGGCGTAGTTCAAAAGCGGGTCAATCGTTTTTGTTTGGATATTGTGCGGCGGTTCCCATAAGACCCAGCGGTGGCCCAAATGTTCAGTCGCCTTGATCTTAACTGGCTCAAGCAATAAACCACCAAAGACTACGAGTCGTTTCTTTCGCGGTTCGAATCCATGTCGTTTCAGCCTGACTTCATAATCATGAACAAACTCAAACGACTCCGCTTGCCGTAACTGTTGTTTTGCGATTCCCGTTTCTTCGACCAACTCGCGATACGCGCATTCGAGCAACGTTTCCCCCGAATCCAAATGCCCCTTCGGGATATCCCAGCGATCCGCGTGTTTCATCAGCAAGAACTCCAACTGTGCTTTGTGCCGAAACACCAAGAAACCACACGAGATTATCAGGTCCTGTTCCACGATGCGATCCTTCTCAATTATTTGCAACTCAGCCCAATTCATCATCTTAACCGCTCCGTCGCCACCGTCCAACTCAACGCATTGTCATCCGGGCGCCTCCAACCAAGCCAGGTCCTAGCACATCCGCACCGCATTCGTCACAATCGTACATGGTTCTCATGGTTGTCGATCGAACTGATGGCTCAACGAGTTCGAGTTCATCCGCGACAAACCGCGAGACATATTCTCAATATTTTCCCGGCCCCGATACTCATGAAAATCTATACAAAATCAGGCGACAACGGCGATACTGGAATCTTAGGTGGTCACCGTTTACGCAAACATCACATTACGATCGCCACTGTCGGCGATTTGGATGAGGCCAACAGTTTTTTGGGGTTAGCGGCCGCCTTTGATCCCCCGAACGAACTTCTCGAACCCATTCATTGGATTCAATCGAAACTTTTTGACGTCGGGGCCCGGATCGCCAGTTGTCTTGGCGCTCGCGACGCAAAACTTGGAACAACGGCAGACGACAGCCAACGCCTCGAACAATCAATCGACCAGCTGGAGCAGCAACTGGCACCATTAACAGCATTCATCCTCCCTGGAGGTGGTGTTTGCGGAGCTCATTTGCACGTAGCCCGCTGTGTCTGCCGACGCGCCGAACGCAACTTAATCCGCTTAATCGACGAATTAGCGCTCCATGATTTTTTGCAACACGAAACTATTTTCCTCAATCGACTCAGCGACTGGTTGTTTGTCGCCGCCCGTTGGTGCAATCACCAAGCCAATCAACCGGAAACCAAATGGATGTCCCATTAAAAATTTGTTACATTACAGCGTCGTTCAACGACCAGTTCGTCCGACCAGAATAGTAGGAGCTATATGAAAAAAATCGAAGCGATCATTCGCCATTTTAAACTAGAAGACCTGAAGTCGAGCTTGATCGAAGTCGGCGTGGCCGGGATGACGATCACGGAAGTCAAAGGCTTTGGCCGACAAAAAGGTCATACGGAAATGTACCGTGGCAACGAGTACGCTGTTGATTTTATTCCCAAGCTCAAAATGGAAGTCGTGATCCCTGACGACAAATACGAGGCCGTGATCGGCTGTATTTTAGAGCACGCCCAAACGGGCCAAATCGGCGATGGCAAGATTTTTGTCACTCAGTTGCAAGACGTCATTCGCATTCGCACGGGCGAACGCGGCGTAGACGCAATCTAGCTTTACAACGATGACTAATTCCCCGGGCGGTCGCGACACGGGCATTCGAGACCTGATCCAACGACTTCGACAGCGGTGGGCCAGTGGACGTTCTGTCATTCGCCAAGAACATGAAACTGGCGCCCCCGGCAAGCGATCAGTTCACGCTTTAGCCGACTTGGTCGACGCCATCCTGTTGGACTTGCATCGCGGGTTGTGTGCCGAAGAACAATGGTCACTGAACGATCAGCTGGCCTTGATCTTACATGGTGGCTGCGGACGACGTGAATTCGCGCCGTTTTCCGACATCGACTTAATGGTCTTGCACCATCAAAGCCTGACACCCACTCTTAGTACTTACGCCCAACGATTGGTGCAAGACATCAACGACATAGGCTTTAAGCTTGGGTTTAGCATTCGCACGGTGAAGGATTCATGCGCCTTAGCACTTAAAGACCCCACGATTTTTTCTTCGTTGACCGAGTCGCGATTTCTGGGTGGCAATGTCGAGTTGTACACTAATTTTATTCAACAACTGCAGCGATTTTGTCAACGGCATCAAGCGGCCTTGATCGATGGTGTCATTGCCGCTCGCGAACAAGAGCGTCTGCGTTTTGGCGAAACCGTCTACTTGCTGCGCCCAAACGTCAAAAAGTCTCGCGGCGCTTTGCGCGATACTCACTTGATACGCTGGCTGGGTTTCGTGCGATTTGGTGAAACCGACCTCGATCAACTTTGCCGTCTCAAGGCGATTAACTCGACCGATGCGACCAGTGTTCATAGTGCCACGGAGTTTCTGTTACGAGTTCGCTGCGATTTGCATTTTAATGCAAAACGCGCGCAAGACGGTTTAGGGCGGAATGAGCAATTGCGGATAGCCGAGAAGTTCGGCTACTCCGGTAGCGACGGCGTCTTGCCCGTGGAAGCGATGATGCGGGACTATTTTCGGCACACCAGCTTGATTAGCGAAATCAGCGATCAGTTCAGCCGCATGTCACAAGCGCGGCGGACGTTTGCCAGTACCGTATTGGCTCCGATTACCAACCGCTTGGTCGATAATCGTTTTTTGGTTTCTACGATCGATATCCGCGTGCTGCCGGAGTCTTTGGAATCGGTCAAAAAAGATCTCTATCAAATCTTGCGATTGTGCCAGCTTTCCGCCAAGGCCAATAAGCCGTTGCACCATGAGACTTGGTTATCGATTCGCGACACCATGACTCGCAAGACCTTGGAATTGACGGAGTCGGCCGTCCATCAGTTTATGAACTTGTTATCGAACGAAGCGGACGTGGGCAAGACGTTGCGTTTGCTCCACCAACTACGCGTTTTGGAACAAATCATTCCCAGTTTTGGCCACGCCCACGGCCTGCTGCAGTTCAATGAATACCATATTTATACCGTGGATGAACATACACTGCGTGCCGTCGAAATTGGTGCCAAATTCGCAACCGACCAAGCCGAACTGGGGCGCGCATTTCGTCAACTGCGCGACAAAAACATTTTGCTGTTAGCTTTATTGCTTCATGATTTGGGAAAAGGGTTCCCAGAGGATCATTGTGAAGTGGGCCGACGAATCGCTCAAGAAATGGGGCAACGGTTGCTGTTGAGCAACGATCACGCCGAAGAGGTTAAATTTCTGGTTCACAATCACTTGATGATGTCTCACTTGGCTTTCCACCGCGATATCGGCGATGAAACGTTGATTGCCGAGTTCGCTGGCAACGTCGGCACGCCAAGGCTTTTGACGATGCTGTATTTGTTAACGGTAGCTGACATTGATGCAGTTGGCCCCAATATTCTGAATCCCTGGAAATTGGAATTGCTAACGCGGCTGTATCTCAACACGTATGCCCAGTTATTAGGTCGCAACACGGAGACCGTCGTTGATCGCCGATTCGAATCGCTGTACCAGCAAATTGCCGCCGTGGGTGAGGATGCCGAAATGTCCCAATGGCTGGCGGCCACGGCACCCCAATTGCCGTGGAATTATTGCGAAGGACGCTCGGCAACGGAAATCGCCGATCAACTCGTGGCGTTACGCAAAGCCGGCAGTGATGAGGTCCAATGTTGGATCAAACCGCGAACCAAAGGGAAACTATTCGAATTGTGCTTGTCGAAACGCGAGCGAATCCGTTCCGGCATTTTTTACAAGATCACTGGCTTGCTGGCCAGTTTAGGGCTGAAAATCCATTCAGCCGACATCAAACCGCTGGGCCACTCCTTGATTTGGTATTGGTTTCAGTTTGAGGATACCGAGTTCGCCGATACACCTGAGTCGCGATTGGAAGAAATCCGTTTGCGGGCTCATCGCATCGCCACTGGACAGGAAACTGATCCGCCCCGATTCCGCTTGACCTGGTCCAAAGAACCCAGCGCCGCATTAAAATCAACTCGCCCGGAAACCCGAATACAGATTGACAATCAGACGGTTGAATCGGCGACGATCATCGACATCTTTGCCTTTAACAAGACGGGATTGCTG
>JBGSMY010000307.1:0-10686 GCA_041739975.1 Pirellulaceae bacterium | reverse complement strand
AGACTAGCGAGACCATTTCGCGACGCGTCCAAAAAATGTCGCTCAACGCGTCGACAATTGCCTCGTCCGTCAATTCGACTTGCAATTGGCGATTGATATCAGCACAAAACTCGGCCGGACTGATTCGCCCAGACTCCAGCTCGATCTGCAATTGAGAATCAAAAACTGTGTGCCGTACTTCACTCGCTTGCCGTCCACTCAATGCCGCCAATTGATGGCATCCACGCTCGTGGCTGAAATGGACGAGAACGTGCCCCAGGTCAAAAAAAAGGAAACGCATCATTTTATTATTGGGTTCACAAAGTCTTTGAGTTTACTGAGGTGATGATTTTCTAAGCTGCCCCAAGTGTAACATGAAGCCCACGCTCGGATGATTAATTCAAAGTGTCCATTGCACTGCGAAGCGATTTCTTGCTCGAATTTTGGGGAACTTGCCAGTATTTTGTCTTTCCTGCGATTTTTCCGATAAAATAACGCTCGGTTTGTGCGGTTAATCCATTGCCGGAGATTACAGCATCGTTGGATATTGATTTCACGGATTTAGGACACAGTTTATTTCATGAATACGCTTACAGCCACTCGCGCCACGAATTTGCAAGAATTGATCGATCAAGGGTATCACTCGAAATCGATCAAACAAGAGATTATTGACAACTTTACGACCATGCTGGCTAACGGCGAGGAATTGTTCCCGGGCATCCTTGGTTATGAAGATACCGTGATCCCTGAGATTAACATTGCTTTGTTATCCGGACATGATTTGTTATTCATGGGTGAAAAGGGCCAAGCCAAAAGCCGTTTGATGCGATCCCTCGTTCGCTTTTTGGATCCGGAAATCCCCTATCTCGATCTTCCAGGATGTCCGTTTCACGAAGACCCGCTTAAACCGATCTCGGGAATGGCGAAACGCGCGCTCGCGGCAAACGACCCTCGTGAAATCCCGATCGCATGGTGGCCACGCGATCAACGCTATGCGGAACGACTCGCTCCAGGCACCAAGTTCGCTGATATTATCGGTGAAATTGATCCAGCAAAATTAGCCAGCGGGACTAGTATGGCTTTGGAAGAATCGTTGCATTTCGGTTTGATCCCGCGGATGCATCGCGGCATTTTTGCAATGAATGAATTACCTGAGCTCGATGAACTTGTTCAAGTCGGTTTGTTTAATATTCTCGAAGAACGCGATGTACAGATTCGCGGATTCCCAGTGAATTTTGATATCGACGTGTTCATCTTGTTCTCGGCTAACCCCTCGACATTTAATCGCAGTGGCAAAGTCATTCCCCAACTCAAAGACCGAATCGGCTCGTTGATTCATACCCATTACCCCCGGGAACGTGAATTGGGAATTGCCATCATGGAGCAAGAGGCCGATATCGAGCTCAATGGAAAGTTCCCAGTGCGGGTGCCTTTTTTTATGAAAGAAATCTGCGAGCAAATCACGATCGAAGCACGCAAGTCAAAATACATCGATCACCAATCCGGCGTCAGTGCTCGATTCAGCACGGCCAACTATCGAACAATGATCTCCAGCGCTCGACACCGAGGGATTCTGCTGGGCGAATCGCCCAGTGTTCCGCGAATCAGCGATTTGGGGCATCTATACACCTCCTCGCTTGGTAAACTCGAACTCGATCTGATGGGCACCCATCAAATGGGCGAACGACAAGTCCTGGACGCCGTAATCTCCAGCGCCATTAAGAATGTATTTCAAGAATATGTCTCACAACACGGTCTCAAAGAGATTACTGAGGTATTCGCCAAAGGCGTCAAAGTGCAAGTTGGCGATTTAGTCCCCTCGCAACAATACAGCCACCTGTTGCGACGCGTTCCATCCGTTTGGGAGAAAGCGTTCGAAGTGAACGCTGCCGAAGACGACGCCGTCCGAGCCTCGTGTGTCGAATTTGTCCTAGCCGGAATGTACGCCCTCGATCTGATCTCTCGCGCCCAAAGTCATGGGCGGGTTGAGTATGAAGTTTAATTCAACAAACTGATGTGATCCGAAGCGTATTAAAAATGGCGCGGTAAGAATGGCGCGGTAAGTCTGCCGCCGCCATGCTGACCCGTCTCCATTGGAGCGGCAAGTCGTCGCAGGTTGTGTCTATCGAAATTCAATTGTGCAAATGGAAAAATAGCGAGTGACAGCTAACAAAAAATCATTGATCGGCGGCATTGTACACAGCTATCAAAAATACGATCCGTTGCAGTTCCCCAGTCCAACTCAACCGCCTCCCGATCTCGTGTCACCATTGATGGAGCATATGTTGGCATACGGCAACGTCCGTCGGTTAACGCCCGAGGAGATGGCCCGCGCGATCAAATTAGACCCCGAGCAATTCGCAGGTTTAGGCCCTAGTCTCGACCATATTCGCGCCATGTTGCTGGAGCGAAAACGCAGAATCTTGGAGACTTACGAAACACAAACCGTCCAACAAGACGCCAAAAAACGATTTGTAAAAACAAGCAAAAAAGGGCCGCAACCGCCAGAAAAGCTTCGCAAGGCTTATCGTGTCGCTATCGAAGAAGAACAGCTGTACGATTTCGAGCAATTGTACTATCGAGTTGGCAACGACACCGATCCCTTCGCCCGGCATTTAGTTACGGTAATGGATTCCCTGGGCGACAAATACCAAATTGATGAATTGGTCGCCAAGTACGTTTTCACAGGTTCTGAATCGATGACGATTCCCCAGGCCCTTGCCATCAAAGAAGAACTGGAACGAATCGACAAATTGCTGAAACAATTGGAAGAAGCTGCCAAGACCGCCCAGATCGCCATCATCGATTTGGAAGAACTATCCCAATTTGTCGATTCGCAAGACATGCAGCAATTGGAAGAATTGCAGCGAATTATCGACAACTACATGAAAGAAGCCGCGGCTCAACAGGGTTTACTCAACGAAGGCGGCAAGTTCCAACTCACGCCACAGGCCTACCGCGTATTCCAAGGTAAATTGCTCGAGCGAATATTTAGTCATTTGCAACCAGGTCGCACGGGTCGGCACGATGCGCGAATTATCGGCGAAGGAGCCGTAGAATTACCGGCTACGAAGCCTTATGAGTTTGGGGACTCAGTCACCCAACTCGATATCCCGCAGTCGTTTGTCAACGCCTTAATTCGATCCGGCGGACAATCGCCATTGCGGTTACACAGCGATGACCTGGTGGTCCACAAAACCAAAAACAACCCCAAATGCGCTTCGGTCGTCATTATGGATATGAGTGGCTCGATGCGCTATGACGGTCAGTATATTCATGTCAAACGAATGGCGCTGGCACTCGATGGACTCATTCGCTCGGAGTATCCGGGCGACTATTTGAACTTTATTGAAATGTATACGTTTGCCAAAGTTCGCCAGCGGGGTGAAATTGCGACGCTGATGCCAAAGCCGGTGACGGTTCACGACTCGATCGTGCAATTGCGAGTCGATATGAGCCAACCGCAAATCAGCGAGCATATGATCCATCAGCACTTTACCAATATCCAACAATCGTTGAATCTATCGCGTCGTTTGCTGGCCGGCCAAGACACACCGAATCGTCAAATAATTCTGATCACCGACGGACTGCCCACGGCTCACTACGACCAAAACTGGTTGTTTATGCTGTATCCACCCCACCCGCTGACAGAACAAGTCACGATGGCCGAAGCACAACGTTGCGCACAGGAAGGTATTACGATTAACATATTCCTGATCCCCAGTTGGTCCCAAACCAATGAAGATGTGCAATTCGCCCAGCGATTGGCGCAATCGACGCGCGGCCGCGTGTTTTTTACCGGCGGAGAAGATCTCGATCGATTCGTCGTCTGGGACTACGTTAACCAAAAACGCGAAATCTTGGGCTGAGAACCGTTCAAAACCACAGATTCCAATCGAATTGCGCATTCAGCCGGCCAAACCAAGCTGCTTCAAAATAGATAATCCAGGCAATATGTTCCGAGCGTATGGATCGTGCTAATCGTTTTGAAGATATCAGTCGATCCAGATATGCAGTCAGTTACATCGCGCTAGATCACCGTCTGGAGGAATAAGACGTGAGGGTCCTGATAACATTAATCTGTTTAGCCGTCGTCGGAATATGGTCATGCGAACTTCGGGCGCAATGGCCGCAAACGACGTCTCCCTGTCATGGCAACCATTGGTTTGAAGCTGGGGTAAAAATTCTGGACCGACCCGGTTCAGATTTAGCATTCCCAATTATCTCCAATGGCGTCACCAACGATATTCTCTTGGACGCTGAGACGCTGACCGATATGAACACCTCCGCCGGGGTGGACATAAAATATGGTCGACGCGGGCCTGGGGGCTTGGAATGGGAATTCGTTTCCAGCCTCGGCGGCTGGGATACCGACTTTGGCTTTGTCGGCCCGAATATTGAATCGGTGTTCCAACCTGGATTTTCACCGGACAATGTGATTTTAGATTACACCTCGGATTTTTATAACTTCGAGCTCAATTTCCGCCGCGCTGTGTGGCCCGGCATGACTTTTTTGGTCGGCCCACGTTATATGAATTTCCAAGAAGAAATGCAGCTGTTAACTAATACGTTAATCGCGACCCCTTTTGGTGATTTCAATTTCGAAACCGATAACGTTCTGGCAACTCGCAATTCGATGATCGGCGGTCAGATTGGTTTAGAATTCAATCAACCGCTGACCCAAGGGATTTTCTTGCAAGGGTTTGTCAAGGCGGCGGGCATGAACAACCATACGAAAGTCTTCCGCACGGCCGAAACCACTATCGATGCTTTGACGTCGAGTCGAGCAACCAAAAGCACAGGAACCTTTATCGGTCAGGCTGGCGGTCGGATCTATGGCTACATTATCCCCAATCACGTGGCGACCTATGCAGGTTATGAAGCGACGTGGATCGATGGTGTTGCTATCGGACCCACTCAGTTCTTTAACACCAATGGCCCGACCGTGGTTACCGACAATACCCTGTTCTGGCACGCGTTGACCTTTGGCGTAAACTTCACTTTCTAGTCGAAACGGGTTGAGCAGCATTCGGCGAATCAATTCATTGAAAAACCCAGATGCTTCAAAAGCGCTCGTCCGAGCGAACCCGACCGGTTTCAGTTCTTCGTGATCACGCTCCAACGAGCTGAACCACACTTTTGGAAGTGCAAATCGCGGTCCCGCGGGCCCAGTCGCAATTGAAGAAAAGAACAAGGCCGCACTGGCAATCCAAGCCAGGCGGCCTTTTCTTTTTTTGTCCATTCTTTTAACCGACATGTCGGCATTGAGAATTTTTTTTAACTTCCGGACCCAACTGTTTCACCATTGCTGGGAAGTGTAGTCGTCGGGGTCACAGGAGTCGCTGCCGGAGCAGGCGCTGTTGACTCCTTGTGATTGCCGTTGCCGGTCACTGGAGCTTCACCAGTATCAGGCTCTCGCATGATGAAGATGCCACCGCCAGCCGCACCACCCGTGTTCCGTGCGTATTTGCCTTCCAAAAATTTGGCAATACGATCGTGCAAGTCCAACACATGAGCACGACTGTAGGTATCCAAATTGCCAAATTCTTTGGCAGCCGCCAATTGCGTTTTCAAATCCTGCAAAGTTAACGTCGCCAAATTGGCAATTGGCTTCAAAGCCGCCGTCGTGCCGCGCAATTCAGCCAAATCGAACAAGCGATTGAGGTGTTCGAATTGCAGGTTCCGTCGCAGGCTGGAAATTGCAGGTTGACGATCGGTAAATTTGCCTTCAGGTTTCGCCGCAATTTCGGTCCAAATGGATTTTGTAACCGCACCCATTAGCTCGGGCAATGTCAAAACATCTGTCTCCAAGCTGACTCGGGATTCATTGTCGTGAACACGACGCAGTACCGTGGGATTCATCAATTGCGTCAATGCCGAAGCTTGAACGCCCATGATTTGGTCATGGATCGGCCAAGTTAAATCGCCGGACATAAAGCCACCGGGGCCATCTCGCCAGACATCGCCAACCAAATGAGCTTGCAATTCTGGAGTCAATCCGTACGAGGAATCTTGAAACACCGTGTCGATCACAAATTGCATCGCGTCACGTTGCAATGCGGCCGGCACAACCTCAATTGGCTTGCGGCCATTAGGGTCTCCCTTTTTGTCGCGATTGATAAACGAACCACCCAGCCAATTGGCCATCATACTGGTAGCCCGAGTTTGCAGACTCAAGGTCAATTGATAGCCTTCGCGGGCTTTCGACCAACTGTCGCCCTCTTTTACATACGATTCCAAAATCTTTTGTCGATTTTGTTGTGCCAAGCGAATTTGGCTTTTGGCGTAATCAATCGGATTCTTGCTGAAATCGTACCGACGGGCCAAAGGATCCGAGCCAAGCGCATCTTCGTCCGTACCGTAAACTAATTCAGGCTCGGCCACGCGTTTGAGAATTTCAGGCAATTTTTTGTCGTCGAGCGTATAACCATATTCAATCGCCCACAAATCATAAGGCCCAACGCCGATCATCGTGTAATCGCCTTGAACTTCACCATCCGCGACATTGAAATTCACTGGCAAGTAATCCATTACGGAACCTGCCATCGGTTTCTTGCCTTTGAGCTGATTGCTATTGATTTGCGCCATCGTATACAAACTTGAGGCTTTGAAATTATGACGCAAACCGAGCGTATGCCCCACTTCATGACATACCAAATCTGCTAACAACGGTCCGATAAATGACTCCGGCATGCCGTCGAGTAATTGTTCATCCGATTCCGAAGGCTTGTCGCCTTCGGGTTTGTCTTGCTGACCCCACAATCCAAGAGTCATCCGCATCACGGCAACATCAAATTGACGTCCATCCGCTGCAAAACACGACCAATTTGCTTGGTTATATCGCGCCGCTAACCCGTTCAATGCCGGATTGCCCAGCAATTCTAGATCGCCGGTGGAAAGCGTGTGACTCGACTGTTGGCTCATCGACAAAAATTGCCGCTGAACTGCTTGACGAACAAATTCACGTTCATCGGGAGCCGCCAAACGCACGCGTGGATCCCACTCGGGATGTTGAGCCAGCCACGCCAGCGTCTCCGGCGACATTCCTTCCATGGCAACTTTTGGCATCACTTTGGTGAACTGCTGTTCAAAAGCGCGAATCCAGCCATCGGTCAATACGATGTCGGCATCCAAGATTTCGCCCGTAGTCGGATTAACGCGACTTGGCCCAATCGCCGTGCTGATGTTATTGTTCAACCAACGAATAAAATTGTACCGCACATCTTCGGGATCAATATTCATGTACGTGTTGGACTGCTTGTCTTGTTGACGTACTTCGATGGCGTTGACGATGCCGATTTTTTCAAAAGCTTGGTTCCAGTACAACACGCCTTCGCGAACCCAGCGTCGATAACGAACCGGTGTTGTGTGTTCTAGATAAAAGACAATCGGTTGTTTGGGCGGGCTCAATTTGAGCGATGGATCGCGCTTTTCCAAATGCCAACGATTGACATAACGAACTCGCGTCGTGTCGCGATCGTATTTGCCGTAATCGTCGTAGTTAGTCGTAAAGTATCCGATTCGTTCATCTGCCTCGCGAGGTTTATAAGCGGGAGTACCTTTGACGCGGCTAATCGAATAATGCAACGTCTTCAAACTACCATCGGCCGTGGTTACTTCAAACGCAATTTCGATATTCTCAGGAAACGGTTTCGCCCGCAACACGCGCGAGAGATACGGCTTGCCGGTTCGAATCGATCCAAAAAATACTGAACTGTTGTTTACACACATTTCATCCAAGTCGACAACTGGGCCGCCACGCGGAACCCAAGTGACAATGGGCAGATCCATCAGGACTTGATCGGTGAAAAGTCGTTTCACGGAAGATTTCGATTCATCGTCACTGCCGCGAATGGCCAAATTCTCGGCAATCAAAGCCAGCCGTTTGCCATACTGACGCCAATAAACGTAGTAATCATCCGATTGCAAGCCGGCAAATACATCGCCACCGCTGAGGGTCGTGGCGATAAATTGGCGATGGGTATCGGCCGCAAAGTCTTTGGGCAATTCGGCCAAGACCTGATTGTTTTTGCGATCGATCCACAACCGGTAAAAAGGCTGAGTTTCGCTTGACTCCTCCGATTGCATTTTGATCTCTTCAAAACCGGTAGTCACTTTATCCAATGGTGGATAGTCCTCCGGATTTTGCGCCCAAACGGCGGGAGCCAGCATGCAGCAGGTGATTAACCCGGTTGCCGCTCCCCATATCGATCTTCGACTCATCCAGTTCATCCAATCGTCTCCTCTGTAGTTCCTGTGCAATGATTCGCGCAATGTCGAACGCGCAATCGAATTATTAAAATGGTTAACCGCCGTCAGCTGTAAACGCTTTCGCGGCCATTTAACGAACCTAATTCCGAAATTGTAGCATCCAAACGCCTTGTCGGGGCAGTTTAGGGAGGATAGGGAAATTTTATGGTTTTTTTCTTGATCCAAACAGTTCAAGCCCCTAAGATCAATTGAAATTGGTTATCACAATTGATGGAATCCGAAAAATCGGTATACAATAAGCGGATTCCGAGCCAGTTTGCCTGACAATGATTCGGTCCAGCAACCTCGATGGATAGGCATGAATTGGACCTCAAGTTCCGCGTTAAAAGGCGTGTTCCCTGGAAGTCCATGAGTTTCACCAATACCAGTCCCCTCAAACCCAAAGCAATCAAATCAAATGGGCTTCGCAATTGGATTTGAAAAACCCGTCTATTTGTTGTGGCTATTGGTTTTGCTGCCTCTTATTTGGTTTTGGGGCGTCCGCAGTTTATCGGGCCTAGGTCCCATTCGACGGTGGGTTGTACTCTTATTCCGCACTGCCGTTATTACTGGTCTGGTTTTTGCCTTGGCAGAGATCAAATGGCAAGAATCGACGGACCGCCTGACGGTCATCTATCTGCTCGATCAGTCAGAAAGTATCCCAGCCGAAAAACGCGAGTTGATGCTGCGATATGTCGCCAATTCTGTGGAACGGCATCGCCGCGAAAGCAAGCGCGACAAAGCGGCCGTCATTGTTTTTGGCGCTACGGCAAAAATCGAAGCTCCACCTTACGATGGTTCCTTGCCACTGGCCGCGCGCATTGAATCAGTCGTTGATTTGCGGACCGATGCAACCAACATCGAATCGGCCATGAAGTTGGCGAAGGCCGCATTTCCAGAAGACACTGCGCGACGCGTGGTCATTATCTCCGACGGCAATCAAAACTATGGGGATGCCCTTACGGTCGCCAAGTCTCTCTCCGAAGACGGAATTGGCATCGATGTTGTTCAAGTTGACTTATTGGGGCAAGCCGAAGTGTCGGTTGACAAAGTCCTGATACCAGCCGATGTTCGCAAAGGACAAAAGTTTGAAACCAGAATTATTGTCTCGAATCAACCGGCGGCTACTGGTGATACATCGGTTCCGGTAACCGGCAAACTGCGATTGACAAAACGCATGAACCAGCGGGAAGAACTGGTTGCTGAGGAGCCCATCGCCTTGCAACCCGGCAAGAACGTATTTTCATTTGCCCAAGCGATTGACCAATCAACAGTAGTTTCGTTCGACGCCACTTTTATTCCCGACCAACCGGGGATGGATCGTACCGACAAGAATAACCAGTCGTCGGCTTTTTCGCACATTCGTGGCAAAGGTCGCGTACTACTGATCGAAGACGGATTTTTCCCCGGAGAATTTTTGCAATTGGTCGAGCGACTGCAGGCCGCTTCGATTGAAGTAGATATAATGTCGACCCTAAATCTATTTTCGTCGAGCACCGAACTGTTGCAGTACGACAGTATCGTTTTGGCAAATGTTCCGCGCGCCAATGCCGACGAAGCTGGCAACGCAACTAATTTTAGCGATGCGCAAATCAAAATGTTGGTTGCCAATTGTGAAGAGATGGGATGTGGATTGGTAATGATTGGCGGCGATCGCAGTTTTGGTGCAGGCGCGTGGTCGAACACCGAGTTGGAAAAAGCGATGCCGGTCGACTTCCAAATCAAAAACGACAAAATTAACGCCGTCGGCGCCTTGGCGTTGATGATGCATGCTTCGGAAATGGCAGACGGCAATTTTTGGCAATCCAAGATCGCTAAAGAAGCGATCAATATTTTGGGCCCTCTGGATTATTGCGGCGTCGTGGAATGGGGTGATATGGGTGGCGTTCCCAAGTGGCTGTGGAAACTGCCGGAAGGTATGGATCGCGTCGAGGCCAACAAGAATCGCATGTTGGCGTTGGTTGGACGAATGGTCCCAGGAGACATGCCAGATTTCAACTCGCCCATGCGTCTGGCACTCAATGGCTTAAGAACCTGTGACGCCTCCATGAAACACATGATCATTATTAGCGATGGTGATCCGACGCCGCCAACCAATGTGCTGTTACAAGATTTTAAGGACAACAAGATTAAGATTTCCACCGTCGCGGTTGGTACCCATGGGCCAGCCAATAGTAAAATTCTTCAAGATATTGCGGACTTTACCGAAGGCAAATACTACGAGGTCAAAGATCCGCGGGCGCTTCCCAAGATTTTTCAACGCGAAGCACGGCGGGTTGCCAAACCGATTATCAAACAAAATGAAGCCGGAATTAGCACGGTTCCATTACCCGCCGCTGAGTTTCACGAATCTCTGCAAGGAGTCGATGTCAATTCACTACCGCCATTTTTTGGCTATGTCATGACGACCGTCAAACAGAATCCGCTTGTCGAACAATTGCTGGTGGCCAGTGACCC
>JBGSMY010000271.1:0-14913 GCA_041739975.1 Pirellulaceae bacterium | reverse complement strand
TTGGTTTTTAACACCACATTGTTGATCGGTCCCACAGGGGTTTTGTCGCGATATCGCAAAATAAATCCATGGATTCCCTGGGAAGTTCACGCCAGCCCCCACGATATCCCGGGTTATCCGGATGAACCGTTTCCGGTAGTTTCCACAGAAATTGGTCGTTTGGGTACTGCTATTTGTTACGATTGGTTGTTTCCCGAAACCCTAAGGCAATTGGCCTTTCAAGGTGCGGATGTATTAATCCGTGTTTCCGCATACATGGACCCTTGGGGTACCCAGGCACCAATGGATTGGTGGACACTGTTTAATCGAGCGCGGGCTGCCGAGAACACTTGTTTCGTTGTGGCCTCCAATCAGGGGGCTGAGTTTCGGCAATATCCTCCATTCAGCTGGCCGGGTGGCAGTATGGTAGTTGACTTTGATGGACGAATTTTGGCTCAAGCGGATCCCGGCCCCGGCGAGAAAATTGTGGTTGCACCAATAGATTTAGATGCTTTATCGGCAGCGCGTGAACGTCGCCGCGGCCATGACATGTTAAGTCATCTGAGGACTTCGATTCACAATTACTGGCATCGCGATTACATATCGCCCGGGGGCGATTCGGCGACAGCCTATACGAAACAACAAAACGAACAACGTATTTTGGCCGCAAGGTCTTGGCGAAATTTTAACTCGTAATTTCAGATTTATTTATGTCGCACTCCAATTCGAAATTGTGTTCACGGCGAAAATCCGTCGTTTGGGGAATCTGTGGACTAGCGATTGCTGTCATGTGTTGTGGTTGCCCAAAACCCAACGACACCCGGAATAACTCAGGCGGAAACACACAATCCATTCAAACCGAGAATAGTGCACCTTACGTGCCGCCATCGCCTGACGAAGTTATCTTTCGACGCGATGTAAATCGCGCCATGGGGATGATGGGCCAGTTCAAATATGCAGAGGCTTACCAATTATTCGCTCAACTGTTGCAGCAACGCCCCCAAGATATTGACTTAGCCGTCAATACAGCGATCGCGCGACTAAACATGGCAGGCGATGAAGATTTAACGGCAGCCCATGCCATCTTGGATCAAGTCCTCAAAATAGACCCACAAAATGTTCGAGCAAACTATTGTGTGGGATTGCTAAAGAGTTATATGGGCCCACCCGAAGATCCGCTGCCACACTTTCAGATTTGCGCCCGCCAGGAACCGAATGATGCCGATGTTGCTTATCTGTATGCCAAAAGCTTGGAACAAGGCCAACAAATTGTTAAGGCTAAACAAGAATTTTTGCGGTGCCTCGAATTAAACGAATATTACGCCAGTGCCATGTGGGGGCTAAGTCGAATTGCCAATGTTGAACGCGATTCGACGGAAGCAAAATCGTGGATCAAAAAATTCGAAGCGATGAAAGCCAACCCCAACTCTCGTGTATTTGAATTTGCCTACAAGCGAATGGGAAAACTCGGAGAAGTCATGGGCGATGTGGAAAAAAGTTTGCCCCCAGCACCGATTACCGATGACATGTGGTTCTACCCATCCGCCCAAATTCTCTCCGCGTCAAACCTTCCTGAAGCTTTTCGTAACGAATTGAGTGAGAAAAAATTGACGGTCAACATGGCCGTCGCCGATCTAGATGGCGATCAAGATCTCGACCTGATCGTTAACATCGTCGGTTCGGCAACTAATATTCCAAACGTCGTGACCCTATTGAACGATGGTCAGCAACAATTTGTCGTAGCCAGCTCCGTGCCGTGGAACACAACCGCCGGCTTGAACGCGGTTTTGGTCGGTGATATGGACCAAGACGGCCGAAATGACCTGTATTTCTGTCGAACCGGAGCTAATGAGCTTTATTTGCAAACCGCGTTGAATGTATGGGAAAAGTCCAGCGATGTTGCGATCGCCGGTGGCGAGTGGGAGACCATTGGAGGACTAATAATCGACGCCGATCATGACGGTGACCTTGATATTGTCACGGCAAACCGCAATGGTCCGTCACAAGTTATTAATAACAATTTAGATGGAACGTATCGCTTGCTCAGCGACGATGCGGGTATTCCGGTGACCACAGATCGAGTGATGCACATCGTTGCGGGAGATTTTGACAATCAACGCGATTTGGATTTGTGGGTACGTCGCGACCAACAACCGGCCCAACTCCTGCTCAATCAAAAACTGTGGCGATATGAAAAAGATTCAATGCTACCTCCTGAACTGTCGGCATTAGACATCGAAAGTGCCATGAGCGTTGACCTCACGCATGATGGCTATATCGACTTATTGATTTTGCGTCGGGGCACAATCGAGGCTTGGCAACGCTCGCCGATAGGTTGGGAAAAAACGAAAAGTTATGAAATCACCCTTGATCACCACTCGCAATTAACCGGTCAATTTGCGGCGTTGGATCTAAATGCAGATGGACAACTGGAGTTTGTGTTTCCGACATTAACTGGATTTTCCGTGACGTTGCCCGGCGAAACAACCGACATTGATATCTCTTCGGGACATGAGCTGGCGGGATGGACCCCTGCTGCCTTAACCCCATCCCGCGGATGGTCATTGTTAACCATGGATCGTGACGGGAATTTATGGAACACAGCCGCCGGTCCACCTGAGGGCACCTTTGTACCAGTAACATTTAGTGGAAAGCAAAACGAAGCGGAAGCGATGCGTTCCAATCGTTCCGGAATCGGGACGCGTTGGAAAGCTCGTATTAGCAACCAGTGGATATCGGGGACTGCATTGCCTCAAACCACCTTGGCCAGTCAAGGCCTGCAGCCGCAATTGATTGGGCTAAATGGCGCTACGTCCATCGATTTTTTGGCCGTGGATTGGTCAGATGGAGTTTTCCAAGCAGAGCTCGGACTGACCGGTGACCAGCCGCAACGAATTGTTGAAACGCAACGGCAATTGGCCAGCTGCCCCTTAATCTTTGCTTGGGACGGAAAACAAATGTCGTTTGTGACGGACGCATTGGGAGTAGGTGGGATTGGATTTATGGTGGCGCCAGGCCAATACGCACCACCCCGCCCTTGGGAAAACTTATTATTATCCGCCGCACAACTTCAGCCGCGCGATAATCGTTACGTGATCAAACTGAGCGAGCCGATGGAGGAGGCTTGTTATGTCAAAACAGTTTCACTAACAACCATCGATCTGCCTGAAGCTTGGCAAGTGATTATCGATGAGCGAATGGGAATTAGCGATCCCCAACCAACCGGTAAAATCCATTATTTCCGGCAATCGTATCCGGTGGTTGCTTCACAGGGTGCTGCCGCTGCGGAAAACGTCGCTGCGTTAGAAAACGTCGACTTGCGAGCCGTAGATCCAGGCCCATTGGACCATCGGTTTATCGGTTTAGTAAAGGACCCATTTGAGTTGGCGTTCGAGTTTCCAGAACCCGTCGATTTCCAAAAAGGACAACCGGCGTTGGCCATTTCCGGTTGGGTGGAATACCCTTATTCGCAAACCGTGTTTGCCGCCTGGCAAGCCGGGAGAACTTATGAGGCGCCGACACTAGAGGCCAGCGACGATGGATTGAATTGGCGTGAATGTTGGTCGCAAGTTGGTTACCCTGCGGGAATGCCGCGATCGATGATGATTCCATTGCCGCAGTCGGCGGCGGAGGCCAAATGGTTTCGATTGCGAACGAACATGCAGGTTTATTGGGATCAAATCAAGTTGGTGTATTTAGAGGATTGCCCACAAGCCAAACTGACCACGCGGTATCCAGAAGTTGCAAACTTAGAATTCGCCGGGTACGCGCGTCGCACTACCGGTCCGCAGTTTGTTCCGCATTATGACTACAGCCGGCGCAGTGGGACGTGGGACTGTCGCCATTTGCCAGGCTACTACACACGTTTTGGCGATGTTTTGCCTCTATTAAAATCGCCTCAAGCCGAGCTGGCCATTTTTGGACCTGGCGAAGAGATCCACTTTGAGTTTGCTGCAGATGGTGAACAGGCCGCCAATCATCAACGGTGGTTTCAACTGCGATTGGAGGGTTGGTGCAAGGACATGGATTTGTACACGGAAAATGGTCATCAATTGGGACCACTGCCAATCGCCCCCCCGGTGTCAGTCGACGGTAATAAAGAAAAACAATTGTATGAGTTATACAACTATCGATATGAATCGGGACCGTGGTATAACAGTCAAATTTTGATCGAACGAGAATAACTAGTTGCGAGTTCCTCGCACCATGGGTTATAGTAATTAAGAGTTCGCTGGCTGGTCGCAGTGCCAATTATATTATTTGGATTTGTACATTCTTTTTCTCTGTGCCAGTTCGATCGTCAGCTCGAACTTTCGTGATTTGTGGTTTCGGATTCATGTGTTAAAGGAATTGATCCGTTCTCATTTCTAATCTAGGTACAGCAGCCATCCATTGAGACGGCCCGTGTTAGCGCGCATGCGTGTAGCGGTGACAACAAGTCTCAGACTCAAAAAATGCACGGTTGACGCGTGCTTGCTATGGGCTGCGCTGGGTTTAGGTCGCTGTTAAAGCACCGAAGTCTTGAAGTTTACTTCTTGACGCTATTGGCAGACGGCAATTCCGCAAAGAGAGATCGAGGTACAATCATGAGTGATGCATCATCACCATTGGAACCGGCCAAGGCCGTTCCCCAGGAAAAGAAGAAATTGGCTCGGCAACGAGTCACCCAGCCTGCTCTATCCAATACATTGCGGGCATTGTTAGCACTTATTTTGCTATTATTTGCCTTAATCGGGGCAAACTCGATTTATTTGTTGGCCATCCGTATTTTGGAATATGCCACGGAAAAAACGCTGCAGAACTTTTTCTATCTGCAGATGTTTTTGTTGCATTTAGTCTTGGGAATTGCCATTATCATCCCCCTGACTCTATTTCTGATCGGACATATTCGGCGAGTCTATATGCACCGCAACCGCCGGGCCGTTCGAGCCGGTTACGGATTATTGGCCGCCAGCGTGATTGTAATCGTCTCGGGAATTCTGCTTACGCGAATTTCGGGAGTGATCGAACTCAACCAACCTCAAATTCGTGCCCTTATTTTCTGGCTGCATGTTATTTCGCCGTTGGCTGTGATCTGGTTATATATCCTGCACCGCTTAGCCGGAAAAAAGATTCAATGGCGTATTGGTGCCGGTTGGTCGATTGCAACGGCCGTGTTTATCGGATTAATCATTGCCTCGCAGAATCATGATCCACGTTTGTGGAATGTGCGGGGTCCCGAGTCTGGCTTGGCCTACTTTTTCCCGTCACAAGCACGAACAACGACTGGCAATTTTATTCCCGCGGAGGCATTGAATAACGACCAGTTCTGTGCGGAATGTCACCAAGAAGCTCATAAGGGTTGGATGCATAGTGCGCATCGACTGGCGTCGTTCAACAACCCAGCCTATTTATTTGCGGTAAAGAATACGCGAAAAGCGATGATGGAGCGACATGGCAAGGTCAACGGCGCCCGTTTTTGCGCGGGCTGTCACGATCCTGTCCCGTTTTTCAGCGGCGCTTTTGATGACCCCAAATTCGATGATCCGGATTACGATCTCGCCAATGATCAATTTGCCCAAGCTGGAATTACTTGTACGGCTTGCCATGCTATTTCCAGCGTGCAAGGAGAGGAAGGAGACGTTGGAACATTGGGCAACGCCGCTTACACCATCGATGAACCCATCAATTATCCGTTTACGAATAGTTCTAATTCTGCATTGCGGTGGGTAAGCCGACAGTTGGTAAAGGCTAAACCTGAGTTTCACAAAAAGACGTATTTGAAGCCCTTACATCGTGAAACACAATTTTGTGGCTCGTGTCATAAAGTCCATTTGCCTCCGGAACTGAACGACTACAAATGGCTTCGTGGCCAAAATCACTACGATTCGTTTTGGTTGAGTGGTGTTTCGGGGCATAACGTCGAGAGTTTTTATTATCCGCCGAAAGCAGAAACCAATTGCAACAACTGTCATATGCCACTGCGCGAAGTCGAACATTCTCCAGAACAGCCAAACTTCTCGGCTCGCGTTCGAGATGATTCAGGAAAACTAAAAACATTCGACCATCAGTTCCCATCGGCGAATCTGGCGATGCCCTACCTATTGCGAGATAAATTGCCGGATCATGTCACGGCACTTGCAAGACATGAGGAATTCAACAAAGGCATTGTTCGAGTCGATCTGTTCGGCCTTCGCACCGGTGCACGAATTGACGGCCCACTCCAAGCGCCCTTGGAGGCCATTCAACCCGTACTGCAAGCAGGGCAAGAGTATTTGCTTGAAACGGTGGTTCGCACATTGAAGCTGGGACACTTTTTGACGCAAGGCACAGCCGACTCAAACGAAATCTGGCTGGATATGACCTTAAAACTAAATGGCCAAGTTATCGGACGCAGCGGTGCGATGCGGCCTGAAGACAACGCGGTCGACCCATGGTCGCATTATCTCAATGCATTTGTCATCGACCGAGATGGCAATCGCATCAATCGCCGCAATGCCGAGGATATTTTTGTCGCTTTATACGATAACCAAATTCCTCCCGGTGCTGCGGCAACCGTCCACTATCGTTTTGCACTACCGCAAGACGCTGCCGGAGACCTGGAAATTGAAGCTCATCTGCGTTATCGCAAGTTCGATACGGAATACATGAAATTAGTTGTTGCCGGAACGGGTATCGCACCCGCCGAAAACTACAAGAACGATTTGCCGATTTTGACCCTGGCCAGCGATCGAATTACGCTCAAAGTCGGAAACGACACTGTTGCTAACAGCGCTGTTACCGGCAAGGCGAAAGAGATCCCGCTATGGCAGCGCTGGAACGATTTCGGAATCGGATTGTTACTGCGAGGTCATTTGCGACAAGCAGAAGAAGCATTCAAAGAAGTCGAAAAACTGGGAATGCCGGATGGCCCGATGAATTTGGCGAGAGTTTACCTGCGCGAAGGGCGCGTGACGGAAGAAGCGCCGGCGGCATTAATAAAAGCAAAGGATATCGTCGGGCCCAACGGTGAACGAGCCCCCGAGTGGACGCTTCTTTGGCTGTCGGGTTTGGTCAACAAACAAAACGCTGAGAATGAGGCTGCCGCCAATAGCTTCTGGCAAATCGTTCAAGGCGGATTCGAGCAAGCCCAGAATCGTGGTTTCCATTTCGAGCGTGACTACCGATTGCTCAATGAACTCGCTGACACATACTACATCTTGGCCACACAGCAACGCGGTGAATTCAATCAAGCCAATCGGGAGAAATACCTGCGGCAAGCAGAGACTTATTATTTGCAAGCCAAATCGTATGATCCCGAAAATGTGGTGACACATTATGGATTGCAACGTGTGTATGAAGCCTTGAAGGAAACAGAAAAAGCTGCACACCATGCGCAACTTCATCAAAAGTATAAAATTGATGACAACGTGCGCGATTCAGCGGTGGCGGCGGCTCGACGTCGGTATCCAGCGGCTAACCATGCGGCGGAACAGGTCGTCATTTACGATTTGCAACGAACCGGCAATTACGGTTTACCACCGTCGGCTAGCAGCAATGCGACAGCCAAAAACACCTCCGAGGAGAATCAAACGCATGAAAACGAATGAAGAGGAACTACTCGATGAGATTGCCGGTGAGAGTAACGATGAAATCGTTGGCATCGCTTTTCGTTGGTCTGTTGCCGCAATCCTGTTCGTGGCAATGACTGCTGGCTTGTTCTACATTTTTTGGCCAAAAAGTCAAAATGTAGAGGTCGTGAAGCCCAAGACGACGGATGTGATCAAATCGTTTGAAGAAAATACGGCGACACTTCCTAATTTTGGCTGGAAGAACGTTGCAGCAGATTCTGGAATCAACTACATCCATTTCAGCGGAGCCACTGGACTGCGTTTGTTGCCTGAAACCATGGGTGGCGGTGTGGCCCTGTTTGACTTTGACAATAACGGGACACTTGATGTTTTGTTTGTCAGTGGAACGAATTGGCCTGGCGATGAAAACGACGCGGCTACGGCCTCGTCCTTGCGTTTGTTTGCAAACGACGGCCATGCTAAATTTCGCGATGTCACAGCTGAGGTCGGGCTGGAATGTCAAATTTACGGGATGGGTTGTGCCTACGGCGACTACGACAATGATGGCTGGTTGGATCTGTATGTAACCTGTGTCGGCGAAAATCGACTTTATCGCAATGACCAAGGTAAATTTGTCGACGTCACTGCGCAATCGGGTGTCGCGGGAATGGCCGACGACTGGAGTAGTGCCGCGGGTTTCTTTGATTACGACAAAGACGGGTTGTTGGATCTCTTGGTTTGCAATTACGTTCGCTGGAGTCGCGAAATCGATCTTGAGTTGAACTTTACTCTCAACGGCGTCGATCGTGCTTACGGACCACCGACCCACTATCAAGGGACGCAGTTATATTTGTTTCGCAATACGGGCGATGGCAAATTCGTTGACGTTGCGCAAACTAGTGGCTTACACATTATTAACGCAGATCGAAATGTGCCTGTCGCCAAAGCGTTGGCAATATTATTAAACGATGTCAACCAGGATGGCTGGGATGACATCGTTGTCGCCAATGATACCGTACGAAATTTTTTGTTAATCAATTTGCAAAATGGCAAATTTGAGGACCAAAGCGTCGTTTCCGGAATCGCGTATGATCGTACTGGGCGATCCACGGGGGCCATGGGAATCGACATGGCGAATATCTGGAATGACGATTCGCGAGTGATTGCAATCGGAAATTTCGCAAATGAAATGACGTCGGTTTACGTTTCGCAAGCCGACGGTTTGAGTTTTGTCGACGAGGCTTCGCCACTGGGAATTGGCGCACCTACGCGTCAACGACTTACGTTTGGCACTCTTTGGGGCGATTACGACCTCGACTGCCGTGCTGATTTGGTTCAAGTCAATGGTCACTTGGAGGATACGATTGCAGAAATTCAACCGAGCCAATCGTATCGACAACCGGCTCAATTATTTTGGAATAAAGGAATCGCTACAGGCGTCTGTTTCGCGGAGGTTCCAGCTGCCCAATGCGGTGAACTTTGTGAACCAATTGTCGGACGCGGAGGAACACATGGCGATCTCGATGGAGACGGTGATCTCGACCTTGTTTTAACACAAATTGATGGACCGCCTTTGGTGTTGATCAACGGTCAGGAAACGGGCAATCGATACTTGCGGATTCGATTAGAAGGCGATGGCCCAAATCGTTTTGCTTATGGTGCCAGGATCGAAGTCCAGCAAGGCACAATGATCCAACGGCACACCATCTCACCCACACGAAGTTACTTGTCTCAAGTTGAACTGACCGCAACGTTTGGGTTAGGTAAGTCAGCTGAGACAGTCGAACAAGTGCGAGTCTACTGGCCGGACGGCCGAATAACAAAACTTGATAAGGTCGCTGTCAATCAAGTGCTGACCGTTCGTCCTGATGGTGCCGGCAAATGAATTTAGATTGACATGGCTTGAAACAATTCGGTCTCAGCGATGGAGATTCAAAGTTTCCATGGTCACTGCGGCGAGAATCTGCCGATCCCGTTCGCAATTGATGAGATTGAATTTAAAGATTCCAAATTTTGAATTTAGCGCAAACAAAACGGCAGCTACATTTGCTGTAGCTGCCGTTTTTGATTGGTGGACATTTAGGTGTTAACGAAATCGCAAATAAATGCCTTGAGCTGAAATCACAGCCAATTATCGCCTTGGTTGCGTCGAAGCCGGTTCATTTTGTTTAGCTGCTCGAATTGCGGCCTGACCTGGCTGAGATGTACCCGCCAAGAAATTATCGATTTGAGCACTTGTTCGCATGTTGGCAAACAAGTCGTCCATGGCAATTCGCATTTTCTTCTCACGAATATCGCGAGTCAAATATTCCCTGACTTCATCGAACTCCGTTACCACGGGAGTTGTGTGTCCTTGACACATCATGATAATGAAATGCTCGCCAACCTGCACGACTTTTGAAATCTCGCCAGGCTTGAGGGCAAATGCTTCTTGTTCGAGTTCGGGTCGGCCGCCATATTTTTGCACAGGTGGCACCTGCCCAAAATTAGCTTGTGAAGCAGGTTCAACCGAATACTGATTGGCTAATTCGCCAAAATATTCTGGCTTCGGATTGGCGTTAGCCATTTGCCAAACTTTAAGCGCCGTTCGGTGGTCGCTGAAAACAATTGCCAATGTTTCGACGCGAGGCCCAAAATTAGACTCGAACCCCATTTGCAAGTCTTCCTGAGTCACTTCGACATGATTGGCAACTAATTTCTTTAGAGCAACAGTCGGCCAGACTTCGTCTTCAACATAGAAGTCAACACGCTCCAGTTTGTTGCCGGTAGTGTATTTCAGCCACGCATCAATATCGACCGTGCCGTCTTTAAGGTAGTAACCAAATGCTTCCGCGGCTCGCTTGATTTCTTCGTTGATTTCTTCTTGAGTAACTTGAACTTTAGCCGATTGCAGTTCTTGCAATAATAGTTGGCGATTGATTTCGGTTTCCAGCATCGCATCGCCAAAGTGTGTAATGCATTCTTCGGCCAAGTCGCGGACAGAAATTTCGCGATCGTTCAAGATTGCTGCCACGCCGGGTTTTTGTTCGCGCATTTGCGGGTCATTCATGACGTTGACCAAACGCACTTGCTGTTGCAATTGTTTAAAAAGGTTTGTGGCTGCATCGGCCAATTTGGCCTCAGACATTTTTTGAATGAGTTGTTCGTGAATTGCCGGCAATTGCTCAGTTGGCACCTCGGTAGCTGGAAAGATTCGCTCACATTTCAGAATGACAAAGCTATCCTCAGTCATGCTGATGATCTCTGAAATATCGCCAGGCTTCATAGCAAACACGATTTTTTCCATTTCTGGATTTCCGGAATGCCTGGCCAAGGGAGGCAACAGTCCTTTTAAAGCTTGGCTATTAGGATTAACACTGTGTGTTTTGGCCATATTTTCGAATTCTTGCGGGTTTTGCCGCACAAATTGGAGCACTTGATTGGCCTTGTCGCGATTTTCCAGCACGATTTCGCGAACTTGGACCTTTTCGCCAAATTCGAATTCCATTTGTTCTTGGATTTCTTGTGGCGAAACTGCAATGTCATTGGCTGCTAAGCGGCGCAATGCCAATGGTCGCCAAACAAAGTCATTCTTCAGGCGGTCGACGGAGATATTGCGCCGCGTACAAATAAGCTCAACCCATTTCTCGCCAGACATGCCAAATTTTTTGCCCTGGCTAATGATCTCATCGTTGATATCTTTTTCGGTAATGACAATGTTGCGCCGTTGAAGTTCGTCGAAAATCAACATTTTGTTAACGATGCCTTCCAGTACCTCTTCCCCCCAACGTCGCAAGCATTCGTTGGCAATCTGTTGCCGAGTGATTTGTTGTCCATTGACCACCGCCAAGACTTGCATGTTTTGTTGAGGCGCGCCGTTTGGGAGACCATTAGCTGCCGCATTGTTCGCCGGAGCTCGCGCTGTTTGATCTTGAACCACGGCTTGAGCCGGTCGATTTTGTCCCCAGACCACTGACGAATTGATTGGCAATTCGACACCGACCAAGGTGAGTGCTGCAGCAATTGTCAGCGATCGAACCGTTTGACTTGCGCGCATTCGGCGCCAAGCCATTGCGAGAGTACAGTAATTCTGCATCGATGGTCCCTCCATGAAACCTGAACTTGTTCTGTGAAACCTAAGCTTTGATTGGTGATAGTGCCAATGTTCGCGACTATTTAGATATTCTAGGTCTGCTGCGAACGCTCCATACTTTCCGACGAAACAATACTTTTCGACGAAACACTGGCCTATCGACGAACTGATCCAACGTATTGCGTCGTATTTACCGCCGAGTATAGAACCGATGCGATTAATCGGTCAAGACAAAATTTGGCCAATGGTCAATGTCGATTGCTAGCAGATGAAAAAGTTGACCAAGTCATGTTTACCCAAAATTGAAGATCTGCTAGACAAACGACACTGAAAAAAGGTGTGTCAAAACAAAAAGTGTCGATGTTGTCGGAAATTCGAAGACAAGCGACCGAGGGCTTGGAAACCACTGACATGTTAGGACGGCTATTATCGAGAAAGCGCAAGCAACGCTCGCAAGCGGGACCATCGCTGTCATTACATGAACAACTTGCCCAACAGTTCCCCGATAGTTCTGACGACGAACGCAGTTTGATTTGCGACGCTCAACCGTGGACCATGACTTCTCCCGAACGCATGTTGGGATTACAGCGAGCGATTGATTACATCTGTCAATTTCGAATACCTGGGGACTTTGTGGAATGTGGGGTTTGGCGAGGCGGGAGTATGCGTTTAGCCGCTAAGAAATTGCTGCAACATTCTGATTCTCAGCGAAAAATATGGCTTTACGATACCTTTGCGGGCATGACTCCACCGCTTTCTGCTGACGTTGATTATCGCGGTCAAACGGCCGAACATTTGTTGCGGGTTGACCGGCCGGACGATCCTCAGGGTGTTTGGTGTATTAGCGACTTAGAGCAAGTTCAATCTACTGTGTTTGGTTCTGGCTATCCACATTCGCAATTTAAGTTTATTGTTGGCGATGTTTGCCAAACCTTAAAACAAACCGCTCCAGAGACCATTGCATTATTGCGGCTCGATACCGATTTCTATGAATCGACTCGCATGGAATTGGAAGTCCTCTATCCGCGACTGACCCCGGGGGGAATTCTTATTATCGACGACTACGGGCATTGGCAAGGATGTCGCCAAGCCGTTGACGAGTATTTTTCCAATCAATCGAGCCCCGTTTATTTGCAGCGGGTCGATTACACGTGTCGTTTGGCGGTTAAATTAGGAATCTGACGCGTCGTGAATAGCCCAAGCCATTTTAACTCTAACCTTCATCATCAAGCGAAGACTGCTCCTGCCGGTGCAGCCGCGACGAGTGCCAGCAATGATAAAGGCGGTGACGTGAGCTTAGGTTCCGATTCGCAACGTATTGGGCCAGATTCTGCGAAATTGAATGGGCCTCCTAAACGACTCAATATTGGATGTGGTCGTCGATTTCACCGAGACTGGGTCAACGTTGACTTGGTCCCCTGTCATCCGCAAGTATTGCAGTGCGATATTGTTCAAGGCTTACCGTTTTCAGAGGATACGTTTGCGGCCATCTATCATTCACATGTCTTGGAACACTTGAGCCTCAATCAGGGCCAAGCGTTATTGGAAGATTGTTTTCGGGTATTGAGTCCAGGTGGTTTTCTCCGAATTGTGGTTCCCGATCTCGAACAAATCGCGCGTTTATATTTGGAGATGCATGAACTTGCGTGGCACGGCGATCGTTCCTCGATCGCAAATTACGAATGGATGAAGCTCGAATTGCTCGACCAGTTGGTTCGCAGCCATTCTGGGGGCATGATGGGCCAATTCATGGCGCAACTCGATCAAACACAAGCCGATTTTGTGCGATCGCGAGCTGGCGTGGAATTTGACCTTTGTCGCGGGATTGCTCAAGGCAGTATCGGCTCGCACGGTACGGCTAATTCAGGTGACTCCAAAACGCGAATCCGATCGGTCAGTAACGCAAACCCTTATGTTCGTCCGAATTGGCGACAACGATTCTGTCGCTGGTTGATCAAGCGATTTTTGGGTCAAGATTCAGCACGGGCATTTGATGAGTCGTTGTTTCGCAACGCCGGCGAGATTCATCGTTGGATGTACGACCGATTTTCACTTCGCAACCTCTGCGAACGTGTGGGCTTTGTCAATTTCCGCGTTTGCTCAGCTTTCGAAAGCTCAATCGAGCACTTTTCTAGTTTCCAACTCGATACGGCCGGTGCCACGGTTTACAAACCGGATTCCTTATTCGTAGAATGTGAAAAGCCGCGGGCCGTATCCCAAACGAAGGTTGCGGCCGCCTAAGAATTCACACCATTGGGTTGTCGAACCCCAAAAGGCAAAAGGCTGTTTGGGATGAATTTAGCATCGAGTCGTGTTTTTGTCCGGTTCATCGGTATTGCGTTGGCAAGACGTCTATCAATTTCCCACCCAACGGTTTGCGGTTGCGGGTGAACATGTCGCACCGGCCGAAATGAGCGCCGTTGTCACGCGCGCGAACCCAGCCGCGGCATCGGATGTTTTGATGGTGCACGGCAATCCTACTTGGTCCTATTACTACCATCCATTGATTGAACGACTGCAATCTCAATTTCGCTGTATTGCGCCCGATCACGTCGGGTGTGGTTTGAGCGAGAAACCGATCGACTACGCCTATACTTTGGATCAGCACATTGCAAATCTTGTGCAGTTAATTGATCAAGTCGACCTGCAGCGAGCCGTTTTGGTCGCACACGATTGGGGTGGCGCGATTGGGCTGGGAGCATTGTTGGCACGGCCGCATCGATTTCGCGGAATCGTTTTACTAAATACCGCAGCGTTTCCACCTCCGTTTTTCCCCTGGCGAATTCGCGCTTGCCGTATCCCGTTCATCGGACGCTGGGCCGTCCAACGTTTAAATCTATTCGCACGAGCGGCAATTAACATGGCAACCGAGTTGCCGGCCGGATTGCCAAAAATTGATCAAGCCGGATTGTTGGCTCCCTATGATTCGTGGGAACACCGCACGGCCATTTATCGCTTCGTTGCCGACATCCCAACTCACCCCTCCCAACCGACCTGGCAGACTCTGGCGAGAATTGAACGGGAACTCAAGTCCTTGACGAATCCAAAGCGATTGATTTGGGGAATGAAGGACTGGTGTTTCCGCCCGGAATGTTTGGACCGTTTTTTAGAGATCTGGCCAGATGCTCAGGCCACACGAATTGCCAATGCCGGACACTACGTTATGCTCGACGCTCGCGAACAGGTCTCCACGGAGATTCAACATTTTTGTGAACAAACACATTAAGGGGTGAATTGAGGTGGCCCACGGTTGACGGGCGCGCCAACCTCTAAGATTGTATGCTTAGAAGCCGAACCTTAGGAGTGCCACGATGGCCAAAAAGCAGCGCAAGC
>JBGSMY010000226.1:0-32209 GCA_041739975.1 Pirellulaceae bacterium | reverse complement strand
TAGCGACTGCTTGAGCAACCGCGGCCATTTGTTGGTGGTTATTGTTGGATTGACGCAAGAACCAGTAATTTATCAGGCTGTTGTGGAAATTGGGACTACCGTCTTCGATCATTTTGGCGGCAAATGCCTCATGAATTCGATGACGTAACGCAGGCCACAATCGGGTAACGCCAATCAACGTTAAACCGGCAATCAAGGTTATTGCCGCCAACCAACGAACTGGAGAAGGAAATGTTATTAACCAGCCTTCGACAAGTACGCAAAACAACAGAAAGCCCAAAGCAAACGCGATCATCGCAACCAGCGCACTAGTAATTTGCGAAACACGAACCAATTGCCGCGTTTTCTCAATCTGTTGTTGCCAAAAAAGTTCCGCTTTTGATGGCGCACGAGGAGCTGGCGCAAGATTATTTGGCGCTGAATTGGGTTGCGTCAAATTTGAATTCGTCGCGTCCGCCGACATATAAATTTCCTTTGGCAATTACCTTCAATAGCGTTCCGTGCTATGGCGAAACTGACTTTTCACCATATTATCTTATGCTCACGTCAAATATTTTCACGATATCTTTGACGCCAACTCGGGCAATCGAGTTCCCCGATCCGCACTTGCCAGGGACCAGTCAAGTTCCGGTTTTTCCCACGAATATTGCCGAAAACAACTTATCTAAGGAGGTTATCGGAAAAAAAGCAATGGGTTACTTGATTATAGCTGTATTGACTGCGCGGGGCAGGGACAAAAGTGATTGGCAATCGTTAGGTTCGTGTCAATTGATAAGTTTGGAAGGTGAAAGCTAGTCGTTTGGGCTGAAATCGGTTGAAAAGGTGATATTTTTTGGGGATACAATAAAAACGCGTTCTCGAAAATCGAGAACGCGTTGATTGATTATTAATAATCGGGGTCAACTCGATGACCCAATAATCCGCATGCTAACCGCAGGCGGCTTGAATCAGAATCGAGTTACGCAATTAACGGCAACCGCGACCACGGAACAAACGGCATCCACCACCGCAGCGTGAAACGCCACGGCTAGAACCGCAACCGCTATCACAACCAACCGATGCGCCGCAACCGCAACCGCTGTCACAACCAACCGATGCGCCGCAACCGCAACCGCCGACATTGCCGCAACCGCCACCAACAGTGACAGGTACTTCGACAGTGCGAGCAACGCGAGTGCAAACTTGAACCGGGACTTCTTCTGTATAGGTTTCAGGAACCATGACAGTGAAAGTTTGGGTTTGAGTTTGTGTTTGGCATTGCATGACAGTCACAGAACGAGTGCGAGTTTCTGGAACCATAACGGTGCAAGGAACTTCGCGAGTCTGTTGTTCTTGACGGCAACGATTTACGGTAACCGTACGAGTACGAGTTTCAGTTTGCATGGTCGTCACAGGAACCGTACGTGTTTGGGTTTCTTGACGGCAACGTTGAACTTGAACAGTACGAGTTTGTTGCTGCGGTTCGCATCGAGTAACTTGAACTTCGCGAGTTTGAACTTCAGTACGAGTACGAGTTACAGGAACCATACGAGTTCGAGTTTCGGTAACCATGCGAGTTACAGGAACTTCACGGGTTTGTTGTTCTTGACGGCAACGTTGAACTTGAACCGATCGAGTTTGAGACTCTTGACGGCAACGTTGAACAGCAACGGTGCGTGTTTGAGTTTGAGGTTGCATTTCGGTAACGTTCACAGTGCGAGTTTGGGTCGTTGGAACCATATTCGTCACAGTGTAAGTGTACTCTTGAGGAACTTGACGGCAACGATTTACCGTGTAAGGAACTTGTTCTTGAACTTGGTTTGGAACCCAAACGCGACGTTCAACAGTTTGATAGCTTGGGCCGCAACCGCAATCGCCACCAGCAACCATACCACTTGCAGCACCGCAGTCGCCGCAACCAGTTGCAGCAACGCCACAACCGCCACATGACGAACCGCAAGCCGAAGCGCAACCGCCACATGACGAACCACAACCACCACCACGACGGAAGATGCGGGTCAAGCGGCAGCCACCAGCGTTACCGCTGGAAACGTAACCACCCGTGCCACAACCGCTGTCGCAACCATTGCTGACATAACCGCCAGTGCTGCCGCAACCTGTGCTGCAACCACCTGACACAGGAACGGTTTCTTGACGAACTTCCCAAGTACCCATATCGCGGCAAACGGTGCGATACAAAGTTTCTTGGTAAGTTTCGTTAACCATCCGAGTACCAGTCTTGGTTTCTTGTTGAGGAACCATGACGGTGTAAGTTTGTTCAACTTGACGAGTTACTGGAACGTTTACAGTGAACGTTTGTTCAACTTGTTCAGTGTAAGGAACGTTAACCGTATAGTTTTGTTCAACAGTTTCCGTGTACGGGACGTTGACCGTATAGGTTTGAGTTACGGTCGAAGTTTGCGGAACGCATACTGTATAGTTTTGAGCAACTTCTTCAGTATAAGGAACGCATACAGTGAATTGTTGTGTAACGGTTTCTTGGCGAGGGACCATCACGGTGTAGGTTTGTTGAACGTCTTCTGTATAAGGGACGTTAACCATGTAGGTTTCTTCGCGTTGAGTCGTCACAGGCACGCACACCGTGTAGTTTTGCGTAACTTCTTCGGTGTAAGGGACGTTAACCATGAAGGTTTCGGTCCGAGTTTGTGTTTGCGGAACCATGACCGTATAGGTTTGTTCTTGAGTGACTGGCACTTGAACATTGACCGTTACGTCACGTGTACGGGATTCGGCTCGCATACGAGTGCGAGTTACCGTCCGCATTTCGGTTGTCATCTGATTTTCATAGACAACTCGAGTTTGCATTTGAACTGTCGGGCCGCAACCACAACCGTCCATTGATACCGAGCCCATACCACATGGGCTTACTACAGAACTTGCATAGCTCGTTCCACATGGACTGGCCACTTGACCACATCCACAGGGCGAGTCGGCGTTTACCGTCGGTGCAACAAACAATGCGCACACTGCCACGATAAAAGCCATTGTCCGTTTAGTCATAATTGATCCTCCTCGAAATGAGATTTAAGACTGGGACGAAACTTTCAGGATTACGAAATCTTTAACAAGAGATAAGGCAAACATCTTAAGACCAAACGTCTGCGAAATCGTTATTAGTTCAAGCAAACGACTGTTTGGGGAAGGCGTTCCAAGTTACCCAAAGACAATATCTTAACTCTATCGAATCGAGTGTCAACTGGCTAAAAGCGGCATAAACGCATTAAATGTTTGCGATAAATGCGACAAATTGGTTGGGGGTTGTGAGGAGAGCATTGAATGTCGATTGCACTACCACTAATGCGTTTCTTATTGCGCCAGGAAGAACTTTGAAATTGCCATAACCGAAGAAACAACGGAAAAGGAATTCAGCGCGATACCGCTCCATGCCAAGCGACGATTACTGGAACTCAAGCCCCACAACCCCAATAAGATTCCTAAAACGGCGATAAAAACAGCCCATGACGTGATCCAAACCGTGACGACCGTCCAAACGCCCAGCACCGCGCTTGCCACAGAACCTCCAAGGGCTGCCATTGCATTGGGCCCCTGTCGACGCTGGATTTCCAAAGCATCAATCGAAGAAGGTAAGCCATTCGCGGATATTGCACGGCTGCCTGAAACTGGCCCTGGAACAGCGGATAAATGACTTGATTGCGTGTTCGAAGCCCTATCGGACCGTTCTCGCGGTTGCTGATCGTCCCGCATCGCCTCTGGATCTGACGATTCAACGGGAGTATAAGGCACAATCGCGGCAAAAGGCACGTCTTCCGGGGGAGTATTGGTCATTTTACATCGATAAAAAATAACATTCTGCGTGATTCGGCTCAGCGAACCTCGACGAATTTTAACGGATTGGTTATTTTCTTACACCATGACACGCTATATTTCCCATTTTGAAAGTGCCATTGATGGTACTTTGTTTCCGGCTGACTGTGAGCAAACTTGGCATGCAGGTCGCCCACTTTGGTCGCGGTACGATCTCGAAGCCGTCGGGCGGGCGGTAACCCCAGCGCTATTGCAATCCCGGCCGTGGAATATGTGGCGTTATCGGGAATTATTGCCCATCGGCGATGAGATTGAACCCGTTTCGCTGGACGAACCGTGTACTCCCATTGTTAAGTGTCCGGTGATTGCCAAACGATTGGGGCTTGCCGACGTCCGCATAAAAGATGAGTCGCGTTTACCTAGCTGCAGTTTCAAGGCCCGTGGGATGTCTTTAGCTCTGACGATGGCTCGTCATTTTGGCGCGAAACGAGTAGCGATGGCTTCCAATGGAAATGCCGGCGGCGCCATGGCTTTGTATGCGGCTCGTGCCGGTCTCCAGTCATTTATATTGGTTCCCCATAATACGCCGCGTGCCAATCTCGCCGAAGCCTGGATGAGTAAGGCTCAGATTTATTGTGCTGACGGTCAAATTGACCAATGCGGAAAATTGGTCCGAGAGGGTCATGATCGCGGTCTGTGGTTTGATATCTCCACAATGAAAGAGCCCTATCGTCTCGAAGGGAAAAAGACGATGGGATTGGAATTGGCCGAACAATTCAATTGGGAATTGCCAGACGTGATTTTGTATCCGACCGGTGGTGGAACCGCATTGATTGCAATGTGGAAAGCTTTTCACGAATTGCAAGAGCTGGGTTGGCTGAAAACCAAACAACTGCCGCGGATGATTTCAGTTCAGTCAACAGGCTGTCCGCCACTGGTTCGCGCGTTTGAATCGGGCGCTCGATTTGTCACACGCGTCGACAATGCCAATACGGCCGCTTCCGGCCTGCGGGTCCCGCAAGGCATCGGCGATTTCATGGTGTTGGACGCCGTGCGCGAAAGCGGCGGATTGGTGGTTGCGTCCGAAGAATCGAAAATCGTACATTGGCAACAATCAATTACCAGTACCGATGGCGTCTACATTTGTCCCGAAACAGCCACGTGTATTGGCGCGTTGGAAATGCTGAGTAGTCAAAAAAAGATTACCGCAAAGGATCGCGTCGTTATTTTTAATACGGCGGCTGGTCAGAAATATATGGAGCATTTGAATTTTTCCCTGCCCTCGGTGCGATTGGCGGAGTTCGACTGGGCACGGATCGAAAGCGATATGAAAAATCCTGGATGATTTTTTCAAGTTGACTACGAAGTGGTGACACGTTGGAGTGGTGACACATTGACGCCTGGAGACAACAATGACCAAGGAACTTGATATTTCGCGAATCCCACTGGTTGCGGCTCTGGTTCCGATTGTTGTGTTGATCTCGCTATTGTTTTTTAACGTGCAACTATATGGTGACCTTGCCTCAGGCGGTCCTAATCAAGTTGCTCTGTTATTATCTGCCGCATTAGCAGCAGTCATCGGACGGGCTTGTGGTACACCCTTTGAGAGAATTACTAAAGGGATCGTTCACAGCATTGGTTCTGCTTTGACTGCGATGTTGATTCTGTTGTTGATCGGTGGATTGACGGCAACCTGGATGGCCAGCGGCATTGTCCCGGCAATGATTTATTATGGACTGCAAATACTGAGTCCACAGTATTTGTTGGTGGCGGCTGTGATAATTGCCGCAATTGTCTCGGTGGCCACTGGCAGTAGTTGGACCACGGTAGGTACTGTCGGCGTTGCATTGGTGGGTATTGGTCAAGCACTCGGAGTACCGGATGGAATGATCGCCGGCGCTATCATCTCCGGAGCCTACTTTGGCGATAAGATCTCGCCACTTTCCGATACGACAAATTTGGCGGCGGCAATGGCGTCTGTCAATCTGTTTACGCACATTCGATATATGTTACTAACGACGATCCCTACCATGCTGTTATCTTTATTGATTTTCGGCATTTTGGGCGGACAACTCGATGCGACGGGTTCAGTCAAAGATGCAGAGATATTGGCAGATTTGATTTCCACTCGATTTGTAATTTCGCCATTGTTGTTTTTGGTACCGGCGATGGTCGTCGCCATGGTAATTTGGCGTTTCGATGCGATCATTGCATTGTTTACCGCCATGCTCGTTGGTGCGTTGGTTGCGATTTTTTGCCAAGTCGCATTGGTTCGCGATCTTTCCGGCGTTGACGATGCCTATTGGCAACAAAGTTATCGAGTACTTAACAACTTAATCGCCGGTGGAGCGGACTTTAGTCGCCCCATTCTGCTGGAAGGCGACGCCGCTGCGCAAGTTATGGAAAAACACGGTCTGACGATTCCCATCGCAGGTGAACAATTAGCGAACCTGGCGTCGCTGTCGGAATCGGATTTGGCGGTCGCTCTGGAAACACAATTGCCCAACCGTCCTGAAGAGCAAAAAACGGTTTCGACCGCCGTTGGACATATCCTCAGTGCTCAGTCGTTGTTGAAAACAAAGGGTATGTCGGGAATGTTATCGACCATTTGGTTGATTTTTTGCGCTATGTGTTTTGGAGGAGCAATGGAGTCCTGTGGATTGTTGAAAAGGATTACGACTCCGTTAGTGAACTGGGCTCAAGGCACGGCTTCATTGATTGCCACCACGGCCGGCAGCTGTATCTTTGTCAACGTAACGGCTTCGGATCAATACCTAGCGATCGTGGTGCCAGGTCGAATGTTTCGAAGAACATTTGCCGAACGCGGTCTAGCCCCGCAAAACCTTAGCCGCACCTTGGAAGACGCGGGTACGGTTACTAGCGTATTGGTACCCTGGAACACTTGTGGCGCCACTCAACAGGCCGCCCTCAATGTCGCGGTACTAACGTTTGCTCCTTATTGTTTTTTTTGCTGGATTAGCCCGCTGATGACGATCGCTTTTGCAATACTAGGAATCATGATTGCCAAGCAACCTCCTGTCGCGATCGACGAACCGGAAATGGAATCGTCAAATTGAGCTACTCGATTGATCGTGAGAATTGGCCATTGATCCGATATTTTGACTCTTGGAAATAGTAACCATGACCAACGAACCCCTTTCGAAAGGTCCGCTTAGCGGCCGAGTCGCTTTGGTTACCGGCAATAGCACCGGGCTGGGCAAAGCGATAGGAATGGCGCTGGGACGCGCTGGAGCCGCGGTACCAGTCAATTTTCAACACAATCGCGTTCGTGCCGAACAAACCTTGGCAGAATACCAAGCGGCTGGGATTCGCTCGGTTTTGGCAGCAGGCGATGTTACCGACGAATCGAGTGTAACAAAATTGCTCGAATATGTATCGAATGTTCTAGATCCCATCGACATTTTGGTTGTCAACGCGACCTGTCCCCAACCGCTCAAGCCCATCGAACAATACGATTGGGCTTTTTACCAAACGATGATCGATTTTTTTATCAAAAGTCCTTTTTTGCTGACGCAAGGTATTCTGCCTCACCTCAAGCAACAGGGTTGGGGACGCATCATCAATATCACCAGTGAAGTATTTCAATTGTCGGTGGCCCCCTTTAGCGCATACGTTGCCGCAAAAGGTGGACAGATAGGCTGGTCGCGCAGTATGTCGCGCGAACTGGCTCCGTTTGGTATTACCGTTAATATGGTAGCGCCGGGGTGGATTCCAGTTGAACGCCATGAAAATGACCCGCAGTCGGAAAAAGATGCCTATTTAAGCAAAATTCCAGCGGGCCGTTGGGGAATTCCGGAGGACGTGGCAGAGGCAGTATTGTATCTCGCATCTCCGGCCGCAGCGTTTGTGACTGGTCAAACGATATGTGTCAACGGTGGCAATTCGCCATGGTGATTTCACCCAGACCAACCAATTACAACCTAAGAGTAGTCAATGCCCCTATTTGAGATTTCTGACCAGTGGCGGGTTATGATTCTGGCTGTGATCCAAGGGATCGCCGAGTTTCTACCAATCAGTTCGTCCGGACATGTGGTGATCATCGATGCACTCTTGGGCGGCAGTCCCGATAGCGCTCGCCTCAATGTGGCGTTACATTTTGGCACGTTGTTATCGATAATTGTTTTCTATTGGCGGCGGATCTGGGCGCTTTTGGCAGCAGATCGCCGCGTGATCGGATTGATGATCGTTGGCACAATTCCGGCTGCTGTACTCGGTTTAACGATCAAAGCGAGATACGGCTGGGTGTTGGAGCAACCATTGCTTGCCGCTTTTATGTTGCCGATAACTGGATTCATGTTGTTGGGCCTTTCGCGAATCAAACCAGGCCAAATCGAGTATCAACAGCTCACGTATATTAAGGCATTTCTGATCGGTTGTGCTCAAGCGTTTGCTTTACTGCCAGGAATAAGTCGCAGTGGATCGACCATTGTTGCAGGCAGTTGTTTGGGGTTAACGCGACAGTCGGCGGCAACCTTTTCCTTTTTATTAGCGATTCCAGCCATTGGCGGCGCAAGCATCCTCGAACTTAAAGACATTTTTTCGGAAGAGGTTCACCAAACGTCGCTGTGGTTGGTTGGCGGAGGGGCCTGCGTGTCGTTCATAATCGGTTTGGGAGCTCTGAGCGTACTCGTTCGCATGCTTGATCAGGGCCGATTACACTGGTTCGCCTATTGGTTGATTCCGTTTGGATTTGCTGTGGTGGTTTGGCTCTTGAATGAATGGGTCCAGCAAAGTCTCACGTAAATAGGAAGTGTCTGGTTTAAAGTGGTTTTGCCTATTTGATAAGCGTAGCTACTCGACACCAAGAAAAACGGCCTTTATTACGCTCGTGCGACGCTAGGTGTCAGGTGACAGTATTGAAAATCTCCAAATATTATTGGGGTGTCTGGCATTGGCCAACGACGATTGTTCGATCGTCGAACTGATGACGGGCGGCATATTTTTTTAGCTTGAGCAGCACACATTGGTCGGAAACTCAGCTAGAATTGACGACGGTTGGGCCGACAGGGCCCTTAACATATGATCCCCAGCATCTCGAATTGGAACAGGAATTCATGAATAAGGCGGATGTAGCGACGCAGTCAGAACTTCCCTCAGACGACTTGCGTGCCATGGAAAAACTTAGCGCAGCGTTCAAAACCGTACGCGCTGAACTGGGGAAAGTGATCGTTGGCCAGGAAGCAGTGGTCGAGCAGTTGATGATCGCAATTTTCGCTCAAGGACATTGCTTGCTGGAGGGTGTACCGGGGTTGGCCAAAACGTTAATGGTCAGCACGTTGGCCAAAACGCTAGATTTGAGCTTTAATCGAATTCAATTCACCCCCGACTTGATGCCAAGTGACATTGTCGGCACCGAAGTGATTCAAGAGGACCGCGCATCGGGATCGCGACAATTTAAATTCCTTAAAGGGCCCGTATTTGCCAATATCATTTTGGCCGACGAAATCAACCGCACGCCGCCCAAGACCCAGGCCGCTTTGTTGGAGGCGATGCAAGAAAAACAAGTAACCATCGGCGGTGTTCGAAACGAATTGCCCGCTCCATTTTTTGTGTTGGCGACGCAAAATCCCATTGAGCAAGAGGGCACTTACACCCTACCGGAAGCCCAGCAAGACCGATTTATGTTTAAGGTGTTTGTGCAGTATCCGAGTTATGACGAAGAGTTCATGATTGCACAAACCACAACCTCGCCATTTCAAGCCGATATACGCCCGGTATTAAATGCAGCCGAGATTATGCAATTGCAACATCTGGTGCGACGTGTTCCAGTCGCGGCACATATAATTCACTTTGCCTTGCGATTGGTGCGAGCAACGCGGGTTTTGGAAGCAGACTGCCCAGAGTTTGTAAAAGAGAGTGTCAGTTGGGGAGCCGGGCCTCGAGGTGTCCAATATCTTTTGTTAGGCGCTAAAGCTCGCGCTGTGCTGGAAGGTCGTTCGTTCGTCACCACGGACGATATTGCAGCCGTCGCTCGACCGGTACTTCGCCATCGCGTGCTTACCAACTTCAATGCGGAGTCATCCGGCATTACATCGGACAAAATCATCAATCGATTGTTGGCGGAGTTGCCACAACGAACACCTGGAGACGAAGTGGCTCCACAACTAGCGCACGCATTCTCAAAATAGCATGGCATCCCCCGAAACCAAACCTGGTAAATATCTCGATCCGCAAACTCTCGATCGTATCAAACGATTGGATGTTCGCGCGCGATTGGTCGTCGAAGGCTTTATCACGGGCAGCCACCGAAGTCCCTATAACGGTTTTGCGGTCGAGTTCGCTGCTCACCGCGAATATGCACCCGGTGACGACTTGCGGCATATCGATTGGAAAGTCTGGTCGAAAACCGATCGCCTGTACATCAAAGAATTTGAAGAAGAGACTAATCTTAAATGTCATCTCTTGCTGGATCGGTCGAGCAGCATGTCGTATCGAGGTGACAGTGTTTGGAGCAAATATGATTATGCAGCTACAGGTGTTGCCAGTTTGGCTTATTTGATGCAACAGCAACAAGATGCAGTCAGCCTGACGCTATTTAGCAACCAAATCGATCAAGCATTTAAAGCCAGCACCCACCCGTCGCACTTAAAAATGTTGTTTCATGAACTGGAACAAGTGAAATGTGATCATCAGACTGAAATTGCCAATTCTTTTCAAACTTTGGCCAGTCAGTTTCGTCAGCGCGGGTTGATCGTGTTGTTTTCAGATTTACTGTTGCCAGTCGTTGATTTGTCGGCCGCACTGCAGCAGTTTCGTTTCCGACGACATGAAGTCATTGTGTTTCACGTGCTGCATGCAGATGAATTAACGTTTCCATTTAATGACAATACTCAATTTCGCGGAATGGAAACGTCGGTTCAATTGTTGGCTGAGCCCCGTGCCCTCCGCAAATCCTATTTGGAGGCTCTAGAACGTCATATCGCCGAGGTCAAAAAGGCCTGTGCTAGTTTTGGAGTGGACTATGTCTTACTGGATACATCGCGGCCATTGGATGTCGCGTTATCCAGCTATCTCAGTTTTCGGCTCAAGTCCCGTCGAAAACTTACAGGCCGTTTTTAAAAGGCCAATTGTGAAGGGGACGGAAAACGCGTTCGAGGTACGGTTTGCCAAGCCGTTTGCTTAAGGATTATTTGCATGGGATTGTGGGCGTGGATGTTGCATCCGGCGATGTTAGCCGCGGGAGCGGCGGCAATGGCCGTACCGATCATCATCCATTTATTGAACCGACGCCGCTATAAAATTGTTGCTTGGGCGGCAATGGATTTCTTGTTGGAGGCCGACAAGAAGAACCGTCGCCGCGTACAATTGGAGAATTTCATTCTCCTGGCGCTGCGGTGTCTCGCAATGTTGTTATTAGGGTTGCTATTGGCGCGTCCCCTGCTGCCATCAGCGATTTCGCAATTGTTGTCGCAACGTCAACAAGTCGAACGAATTGTCGTTTTAGATGATTCACTCAGCCAAGAAGTATTGCGCGATGGCGTGCCGGCGATCGATTTTGCCAAGGAACAATTGAAACAATGGTTGACCGACTTGGTCAACAGCGATGAGACGGATGACTGGCTGACACTTTACGTCACCAGTCAAACCGATCAACCTTTGTTGGCGAATGAGCCCGTATCCACGGCTACATTGGCTTCGTTAATGGATGTGATCGATCGTATTCAAATAACGGACCAGATGGCCGATTACACGGCTTCGTTGCAAGAATTGGGCCGTTACTTGCAAGGGCAACGCGAGAACGTTACCCGAGTTGTCTATATTTACTCTGATCTGCGACAGCACGATTGGTTGGCGAGTGCGGCTCAAGCCGTCGACTTGGCCCCGCATCGCCAATTGCAAACATTAGGTAAAGACTTAGCTCAAGGATTTATCGTTGATGTCGGTAGTGATGCCGACCAAAATTTGACGCTCGAGACGTTTCGCGCTGAAGATATTACCGTAGCCAATCGCGTCATTCGGTTAACGACACAAGTTACCAACCATGGCTCACAATCGGTGACCGATGTGCGGGTATTGTTTCAGGTAGACGATGCACCGCCCGTTTACGAAACCATACCTGCACTGGCTGCCGGGGCCACGGAAACGGTCACCTTTCGCACCCTATTTCAACCTCAAGTGGACGATCGTACAGTCTTGCGAAACAGCAGCGAACCTTGGCGGGCTGCTTGGCGTAACTACCGAATTCGTGCAGAGATCGATCGCACAACGATGACTGGTTCGACGTTAGCGTTGGACCAAATGATATCCGACAATTCGCGCTACTTGGCAGCACGGATCGCGGACCATATCCCCGTATTGTTAGTCGATGGCGATCCGGCTGCCGTCCCGGAACGAAGCGAAACGTTTTTTCTAAAGTTTCTGGATGTTTTTGGGACTGGACTGCGAACGCGATCGATTACCGTGGGGGAACTAGAATCGATCGGACTTTCCGACTATCGCGTAATTTTCTTATGCAATGTCGATTCAATTTCACCGGAACGCGAAAAGGCCATCGAACAATGGGTATCCGATGGTGGTGCGTTGGTTTTCATGCCTGGCAATCTCGTGCGGGCTACCGTATTCAACGAGACGTTTTACCGCGACGGGCAAGGCATCTCGCCCATTGAGTTGGAATCGATCTCAGGCGACCCAACCATGGCGAGCTGGGTTAATTTCGAAGTCAGCCCGCAACCGCACCCGGCACTGGCGACGATGGTCGCCAGCGACCTCAGTGGGTTGACGTCGATCGATGTCTTTAGTTGGTGGACGGCAAGGATAAGTGAAAAAATGGACGAAGGCGAAGTTGCTGTGCCCTTGCGACTGAATGATGAGAATCGTTCGCCCGCGATGGTCGATCGACGCTGGGGAAATGGTCGAGTCATTGCCTTCGCTATCCCCGGTGATGCCGATTGGACGTATTGGCCCGCTTTGCCGAGCTTTGTCCCCGTGATGTTGGATCTCATCGATCATTTGGTCGGCAACGTCACCGAATTAACACAGATACCGCTGGGAATGCCGTTAAGTTATCCGGTAGATCTGTCGCATTATCAAAATCGAGTGTCGTTGCGCGATCCTCGCAATGAACGAATAGAGGTCATCGCGCGGCCACCGGCTGATATCCCGGAGGGCGAAGAAGTAATTGTTCAACAAGCTCAGTTTGAGCCATTAGAATCGCGAGGCTTTTATGATTTGGGATTGCAACGAACTGACGGTCAGACGGAGTCCGTATTGTTTTCCGTGAATATCCCGCCTGCCGAGGGCAAATTGCAACGGCTCCGAGTCAATACGCTGGAATCCGATTTCTGGGGCGAGAAATTTAAATTGATTTCGGCTGACGATTTGCAGAAACAGGCAGCCGTTGGCGGAGCAACTGAATTTTGGCCGCAAGTTATTTGGGTTATTTTGCTGGTGTTGATTTCCGAAAGCTGTCTGGCTTGGTGGTTTGGATATCGACGATAAGGAGCAATTGGCCATGAACATCAAAACTCGTTTGGGCGCTGCGACTCTAGCCGGTTGTTTATTAGCGGCGATATGCTGTGATACGCTCACGCTGTCCGCAGCACAGGACGTCAGATTTAACGTGGCAATACCTCGGGCGGCCATTGTACAGCGGGCTGGTCCGCAACTGATCGCTCAAAATCAACAAGACCCCTCTACCGAAGAAGGCGCTGCACTTAAGACCGATCCCGATCTGGAATCGGTTTTGGGAAAGGCAGACCGGTACCGACAAGATGGTAACTATTCGTTAGCATCACAATTGTGGCAAATCGTATTGCAGAAAAGTGGCGACACACTTTATTCCCAAGATGGTCGCACTTATTTTTCAATGGTCGATCAAGTTGAGAGTATTTTAGCCGGCTTGCCCGCTGAAGGCTTGGCAATTTATCGAATCACGGCCGATGCTGCGGCCAAACAAATAATTGCCCGAGCAGCACATGCGGGCGATCCACAGGCGCTGAGCGAAGTGGTCCGCCTGTACTTCATTAGCAGTGTGGGTGACGAAGCGGCATTTCAACTCGCTTGTGTCTATTTAGATCAATACGACTTTGTTGGCGCTTTGCGACTGTTGCGGAAAATACAGCAACATCCCGATCCCAGTATTGCGGCGGAGGAAATCACAGCCCGGTTGGCTTTGTGCCAAATCATGGCCGGAGACTTGTCGGGCGCAGAGCAGTCACTGGCCACACTCGGCGAAGAGGTAAATCAAACCAATTCGCGAGGTTGGCAATTAGAGCAATTGCTGACGCAAGTTCGACAGGGCAACCCAACATCCTTGGGATCGCTGGGACTTGGCGGATTTCGCCAATTTCGAGTGCAACCATTGCCAGACCAACCGAATGGGACCGATAATCTGACCAGCGATTGGCAAACTTATGTCGAACCCGTAAATAATTCGCGCAACCATGCAGAAGCATTGCGGACGTTGGCCACATCAAGTGACTCACTCGTGCGCACGGCCGCCGATACTGTAACTAGCAACGAACGAACGATAATCGATTCATGGTTGGCAGCAGGTTGGCAACCCTCCGGATTCCCTGTTTTTGTGAACGATCTGGTAATTTGGAAATCACCCTATGGCTTATCGGCTTGGCCCGCAAAACTTAGCGATTCCGCGCCGCGTTGGCGTAGCGCTTGGCTCAACCAGTTTGAACCGGACGACGCAACCAAAGCGATGCAAACTGTGCAACGTATGTACGATCCGAATCAACGCGGGGGCAGTTCCAGCGGACTCAACCATGATCATTTAGTGCAATTGTACGGCGACCGAATTCATAGCCAGTTGGATGTAATCAATGGCGTTGTCTATACGCTGGAGGGTCGTCGATACGATCCAGCCATGGGGGGCAATAATCGAGCGCCTAATGCGCAGCGTGGTTTTCAGTTCAATAATACATTCCGTCGCGCAAGGGCCAACTTTTTGGTGGCCTATGAAGCCGTTAGTGGTCGCGCTTTATGGAGTTTACCGCTCGACAAAGAACAGCCAACGAATGCCAATGCCAACACTGACGCCACCATGGAATCACCTTATTTGGTCGCCGGTGGATTTATGTCCGCGCCAATCGCTTTCGGTTCGGTGTTAATTGCACCAGTAAATCAAAGTGGTGCGATTTATTTATATGCCCTCGACCCCAATGATCGCGGACGAACTCTTTGGAAGACTTATCTATGCGATGAGCCAGAAACCGGGGCCAATGCTTGGAGCCCAATTCAATTGACGATCGAAGGCAGTGATCTATTCGTCGCCAGCGGTATGGGCGTGGTTTTCGTAGTCGATCCGGCCACGGGGATGGTGCGGTTTGCTCAACGTTATGACCGCGTCGGAAAACGTAACACAGCCTTGCGGCAATTTAATTGGCAAGTCAATCGAATGGACTTTAATGGCTGGAGTGAGGATATTATTATCCCCTATGGTCGCCAGATGATCTGTTTTGCTTCGGATAGCAACCGAGTATTCGCCTTGGATCGAAATTCGGGACGACTCATTTGGGAAACTGATATGAATCCACTTGGTTTCAAAGTCGACTATTTGCTGGGAATCTTGGGCGATACCTTGTACGCGGCTGGCTCGCAAACGGTGATTGCATTTGATTTGGCCGGTGAAGGTCGAATGTTATGGGGGGGGGAGAACATGTTCGAAAGCGGTCGTTCGTATGGCCGTGGCATTCTCACCGACCACGCAATTTATTTACCGGTCGATGATGCAATTTGGAAATACAGTCTTGACGGTAAAAAAGGGCAACCTGAGAAACTGTCGGCAGCCCATGTCGATCTGCAAACGGGTGCCCCGATAGGCAATTTGGCCAGCGATGGAATTCATCTATGGGTTCATCAGGGATCGCGGCTAATTCGCCTGCGCAGTATCGAAAAAGCGAACGAGAGTTCAACTAAAGAATCAGAATAGACACATTCAATGACGTCGCACGAATTGTTAGGTCAGTCAAGTTTTTGGGATCGCTGGTTGCAGCCCGATGTGCAACAAACGGGCGAAATGCGCTGGCAATGGGCAAACTTGCCCGAGTCTTGGGGCGTTTTCGTTTGGATCCTGGCCGTGGCCGCTTTGGCGGCGTTGGTCTACGGACTCTACCGTCGTGAAGCGACGACATGTCCTCGCTGGCTGCGAATGGTTTTAGCCACGTTGCGTTTTGCAGTGCTATTGTTGCTGGTTGTGCTGTTATTAAAACCTTCAGTGTATTTCCAGCAGGTTAGCGTCATCAAACCGACAATTAGCGTATTACGGGATTCATCGTTGTCGCTGGGTCGAAGTGATCGTTATCAAGATCCAGCGTTGGTTTCCGCGCTGGCTCAAGTAACCGGATTGACTCCAGATCAAATCAAAACGGGCGAACAGAACCGCTCGGAATTGATGCAATTGGCTTTAAATAAAGATGACGGCAAGTTATTGCGATCGATTCGCGAAAAAGGCACGATCCAAATATCCGATTTTTCCGATGGAATTACGCCACTTGCATCGCTGCCCGCAATCGACGCTCAAGACGAGAAAAAACGATCCCAATCGCCGTCGGCTAATCAACAAAACGATCAGCAATCCACAGCGAACGATTCGTCAATATCTCCTACCGTGAACGATCAAAAAATGCCGCCTTCCAATCCCACCGGGCTCGGAACGGACCTCGCTCGTGCTATTCGACAGACCTTAGACGATCAGAATCGTTTGGCGGCGATGGTGATATTAAGCGAAGGCCAACATAACGCAGGTGACGACCCGATCGAGGCCGCCAAACAAGCAGCCAGTTTGGGCATTCCGATCTTCACGATCGGTATTGGCGATCCAGTGCCTCCTCGCAATTTTGCCGTCAATCAGGTTTATGCGCGGAATCAGGTTTATCCGGATGAGCCGTTTGAAATCGAAACGGTCATTCAAGCGACTTTGGCAGCTGAAGATACAGAGCGACCGGAACAAGTTGATGTCAAGTTAATGATCCAAAGCGTCGACCCGAGAACCGGAGTTCCCGGCGAACGCTCGGAAGTAAAGTCAAAAACCGTTCCGGTTCCCGCCGCTGGCGGCCGATTGCGTGTCACCTTTGACCATTTGCTCAATCAGCCGGGCCAATATCAATTTTCAATTGAGGTCCCGCAATTGGCCAACGAAACGGACACTGATGACAACGTGCAAGTTTCAAACGTTTTAGAAGTAGTCGATGAAAAAGTCAGGATTTTGTTGGTCAGCGGAAAGCCTAATTGGGATTACCAACATTTACGAAAATTGTTGCAGCAAGATGGTTCGATTCAATTGAGCTGTTGGCTGCAGTCGATGGACGAAACCCGAATGCAAGAGGGCAATTTGCCGATCACGCGATTGCCGCGTTCGCTGGCGGAAATCAGCGAGTATAACGTGGTGATCATGATCGACCCGAACCCGGAAGAGTTTGACGCCGATTGGATCAATGCGTTGGAAGAGTTTTGTCGTTATAAAGCGGGCGGGTTACTGTACATGGCAGGTCCCCACCATACCGCAGAGTTCATCACGATGAACCGGCTCAAAAAGTTCTTGGACTTGTTACCGGTTCGTTTTGGTGACGCCAACTCGATCGCCGCCTCTCAGGTTTTGGCCGAAGCCAGTGACAGTGTGTCGGGTGCCATGCAGTTAGTAAATCATAACCTGAACCACCCAGTAATGAGTTTCTCCGCAGAACCCGCGGAGAATCAAAAACGATGGTTGGAAATGCCAGGGTTCTTGTGGAATTTCCCCACCTTGGCGGCCAAACCAACAGCTCGCGTCTTAATCGAACGCGGCGATCAGCCGAGCGCTGAAGGCAATCAACCGATGTTGGTTGAGGGGCGTGTCGGCGCGGGTAGCGTTTTGTTTTTCGGCTTTCAAGGGACTTGGCGATGGCGCAGTATTGGCGTCCAGGCTCAATATTTTGATCGGTTTTGGATCCAGGTCGTTCGTTTCTTGGTCGAGAACCGTTCCTTGCAAGGGACCCGTCGTGGGTTTATCGACCTCGAACGCGACGAGTACGAACTGGGCGATAAAATCACCGTGTTAGCACGATTACTGGATGAACAGTTTCGACCCTCGACAGTGGAGTCGATACAAGCCTTAATTAAAGACGAACAGGGGCGAGTACAGCCGCTGAGCTTGCGGTTGCTGCCTAACCAACCGGGTCGCTACGAAGCGGTATTGCCCGCTTCTCGTTTGGGAAGCTTTCAAGCGACGTTGGATCTACCCAGTAACTCAAACGAAAAGTGGGTTGATCCGGTGGCCTTTCGCGTCGTTACACCCAGCGTGGAAGCAAATGCGTATTGGCTCAACGAAAAAATGCTTCGCGAAATTGCCGCGGCCTCTGGCGGCCAATATTATCCTCTGCACGAATGGGAAAAGATTATTGCTGAGTTGCCTAAGCTAGAAACTCGCGCTGAATTTAATAGCGCCCCGCAGCCGATTTGGGACTACAACCAACTGTTTCGAACAATCGCGCTGTTGTTGCCTATCTTTTTGTTGGGCACCGAATGGGCGTTACGCAAGTGGTTTAAGCTACTGTAGGTGCAGGCCAACCCTATCGTGTTTACCACAAAAACAAGATGCTGGCTGTGAATCCATGCAAATGATTGGCCGTTCCAATCGGGCCAAACTCACCCGCAGCGAACATGCCGGCAACCGCCAACGGCCCAACCTCGGCAGCTAACGTGGCGACATCATGATCCAGCTCGCTAAACAAATGGGATCCCCGACCGTTACAAGCAAACACCAGGGCCGCTTGTGGTAGTTGCGGCGGGTTGCTTGATTTCAATCGGCGAATGCAATCCTTCAAATCTTGGTCGGCCGACAAATGGTCGCGAATATGAAACTGGACCGTTTGTCCCACGCGGACAAAATCGCCCACCAAGATCGACTGCTGTTCTTCATTGAGACCAATCACATTGCGAATCAAAAAGTCGCCATATTCAAAATCATCTTGGTATTCGTCTACGACCAGCCCCAAATGAAGTCCCTGCCGAACCAGCAGTTGCTCCTGAGTTGGCAGTTCCTGAAATAGTTCCATTAATTGTCCCAGGGCTGGGCGACCGCCCAACTGCAGAACTTGATTGCGCTCGGCGGCGGTAACCACTAGCGGCTTGCCTATTGGACGACAACCTTGTGAGACGACAATACAATCGCTTTGAGTCCCCGTGATCGCGAGCAGGATGCATCCGTGGTTTAGTATTCGATCGTTTAAAAACAATCGGGTGTCTCCCGGTTGGTCGGCGCCACTGGCGTGCCCGCCCACGACCTTTAATCCGGGAAAGTCTTCATTGATGCGACCTAAATAGATATCCATTGGAAATGTAAACGGATCACTGAGAGCCAACAGCACCGTGTTGTTATAGTTCTCCGGCAATTCGGTTTCAAATGGATCAGAACTCAGGAATGATGCGCCTTCGCGTGTCCGTTGATATTGCAAGTGAACGGCGCGAACATTGAGATCGGCAGCAAAACTGGCCCACACCATTAACGAAGGTTGTGTTTCGTATTCATGCTCGTGGTTCATAGCACCCGAAGTTCGACAACCCGTGAGAATCGCCTGAGGGAACTGTTGGTGCAACCGAAGAACTTCGTCTGCCGTATTCTCTAAGGGATAATTGCTACAAAACACCATCAACCACCGTGGTTCATGGGCATCGGAGAGCAAGGCGGCAATACATTCATCGACGGCTACCGAGAGTTCCTCCGCGGATGATGTGGCACAAAAAAAACGCATGTCTGTGTTCATGATTTCTCAATCGATTCAATTCACATGATTGCCAATCTGGAACAGTCGGCATTCAATTGGTTGCCTGTTGCCTGAGTTTGCCAATGTTAACGGGCAGTATCCGCTGGCAAGGGCAGCGCTGGCCCCGATACATGGTCAGTTGTTACGTTGGCGACTTGGATGGTTACAAATTCACCAGCATGAAGCGGTTGCGATTCGACCGAGAATTTGAATGACGACTCGACATTAGGCCATTCCAAACGCACCGGCAGGTACCGACAACTGGTACCCTGTAATGGTTCACCGGGACGCGAATGTTCCAATAAAACGCGAAGCGACTTGCCCATCAATCGCTGGGCATATTCCACTCGCAATTCGCCGTCTAATTGTTGCAAGCGTTCGCAGCGTTCAGATTTTATAGCCGCCGGGATTTGATCCGCCATCGTCGCCGCATCGGTTCCGCGTCTTGGGCTGAATGGGAAAACATGGATTTTGGAAAACCCAATTTCGCGACAAACATGCAGAGTTTGTTGGAAGTCAGATTCCGTTTCTCCCGGAAAACCGACGATTACGTCGGTGGAAAATGCCGGATTGACCAATCGTTGTTTGGCCAAATCACAGCGGTCGATGATTCGTTTGGCGTTCCAACGGCGCCGCATCGCACGCAATACGCGATCGCTGCCACTTTGCAAACAGACATGCAAATGGGGACAAATCCGTTGAGGAAAAGCCGCCATAATATCGAGCAATCCACGGGTGACCTCCGTCGCTTCGATACTCGATAGACGAATTCGAAAATCTCCTGGGATGGCCATGATTTGTTCTAGCAATCCGGCCAACCGCGTCCATTGATCGCGGGGGACGCCGCGATTAAAGTCGACGCCGTAATGTCCCAAGTGAATTCCCGTTAAGACAATCTCGCGAAAACCGCCGTCGACCATTCTGGAAATTTCGGCCAAGATTTCTGCCTGGGGTCGGCTATACATCACGGGCCGGACTTTAGGGATAATACAGTAGCTGCAATTCAGCAAACAACCGTCTTGGACCTTGACATAAGCCCGATTGCGACCTGCGAGTCCTGAGATTCCCGTAGGAATATCGATTACGCCAAATCGTCCCAATAAATCCGGCAATTCGCGTTTATCAGTGACAACCTCAGCGACACCCGGCAGCCTAGCGACTTCATCCGGTGCTCGCGTCGCATAACAACCCATCACCACAATTCTTGCGCTGGGATTCTCGCGATGTAGGCGGCGAATCGTCTGGCGACTTTTGGCGTCACCTTCGCCGGTCACCGTGCAAGTGTTAACGATGCAGAGCTCCGCTTGTTCCCCCTCATGGGCGTCGCTGTAACCAGCGCGTTTTAATCCTTCGCGTACGAACTCCGTTTCGTATTGGTTGACTTTGCAACCCAGTGTTACCGTTTTGAGACGAGCGGTCACGTCGACTCCGTGGCTGGTTCAATGGTGGCAGACATCGACCCTTGACAACGTGCGATCAACACGTCGCGACCAAAACTCTGGATTTGTTCACACTTGAGTTCGGCATGTTCCTTGGTCGTGGTCAAACAAATCGCCCGACCCGACTTGTCTACCGCTTTGGCAATTTCAAAACCGCGTTCGTAGGGGAAACCGAATAGCGAACGCATCATGCTAATCACATAATCGTACGAGTGATCGTCATCGTCCCACAGAATTACATGGTAACGGGGTTGTCGTTTGGGTTTGCGATCTTTGCGGGACTTGGGTTTGGTGCGTGTACGAACTATTGGTTCGGCGACCGCTACGTCGGATTCCACAGGTGAAGATTCAGGATTTGGGTTGGAATTGGACATTTCGAGGTCAACCATTTCTTCAGAAAACTCTTGTCGCCGAGGACCTAAACGATTGCGCCCATTGAAGTGGACGTCGATCCAGGGCCTACCGTTTGCGCATTCGCCATCCGTTTATACAACACGGTGAAATTAACCCAGGAAATTTCAATCCAGTGAAAATTGCTAGGTTTTTTCATTCCGACCCCATCTCGTGACCGAGAGTTCTTTATTTTACACTGACAGCGCCTTTAGAATAGCAATTATTCGTGGCGAATCAAGCTAATTCATTGTTTTCGGCAGACAAAACATCAGTTTAAGGGCTCGTTAAATGCAGTCTGAAATCGAACGTTATATCAATAGCCAGCAAGATCGGTTTGAAACGGATCTGTGCGATTGGCTGCGAATGGCGAGCGTCAGTACAGACCCCCAATTTCAACCGGAGGTTCAGCGGGCAGCCAACTGGTTGGCCGACCGATTTCGCGGTTTGGGCCTGATGACCGAATTAATCAAAACCAACAGCCATCCAATTGTCTATGCCGAAACGCCGCCCGTGCCTGGCGCACCGACCGTTTTGGTCTATGGCCATTACGACGTTCAGCCGCCCGATCCTTTGGACGAGTGGATTTCCCCTCCATTTGAACCCGTTATCCGCGACGGCAAAGTTTTTGCTCGCGGCGCCACGGATGACAAAGGGCAAATGATTACTCATTTATTCAGTACGGAAGCTTGGTTGAAAACGGTCGGCAAATTGCCGTTGCAACTAAAATTTTTAATTGAGGGCGAGGAAGAATGTGGCAGTCACGCGCTCAACGATTTCCTGGCCGGGAAATACGATACGGCGGGCTCCCGTGCATTGGAAAAAATCAAAGCGGATATTGTCGTAATCAGTGACAGCTCGCAGTACGCACCGAACCAGCCTGCTGTGACTTATGGATTGCGGGGCATCATGTACTTTGAGGTGCGATTGCAAGGACCTAAACAGGATTTGCATAGCGGATCTTTTGGCGGTGCCGTGACCAACCCGGCCATTGCGTTATGTCAAATGATGAGCCAATTGATCGACAGTCAAGGGCGAATTCAGGTTCCCGGATTCTATGACGATGTGCTCGATCTGACGGAAAATGAAAGGCAGTTGTTTGAATCACTTAAATTTGACGATGCCGCGTTTATGAAGTCGCTCGGTGTATCTGGAATGACTGGCGAGAGCGGTTATTCGACACTGGCCCGACGTTGGGCTCGACCTACCTTTGATATCAACGGAATTGGAGGTGGCTACCAAGGTGACGGCGCTAAAACCGTGTTACCCGCGCGAGCGATGGCGAAATTCAGTTTCCGCTTGGTGCCCAACCAACAACCGGAAAAAATTGGAAAAGCTCTTAAAGCTAAACTTGAATCGTTGTTGCCGCCGGGCATCACGATGGAATTGATCGATCGGCACGGCGCGCCGGGATCAATGGTGCCGCTGGATAGTCCCTTCATGACCGCCGCCGCGCAGGCCATTGAAAAAGGGTTCGGCACGCCGCCCGTTTTTATCCGCTCGGGTGGTTCGATTCCCGTTGTTAACACGTTTGGTGAAAAATTGGGAATCGGCACCTTACTACTCGGTTGGGGACAAGACGACGACAATCCTCATAGTCCCAATGAGAAATTTTTGTTGGCCGATTTTCACAAAGGTATTCGTGCCAGTGCCTGGTTGTGGGATGAGATCAGCAAGATCGGCAGCTAAATTTTGCTGAGCGGGCAAGAAAATAGCCTTTGGAAATCGATTTTTCGAACATTGTACTGACTTTTTAAAAACGACAATTCTGTATGCTCGACCGAAAATTCATTATCGATAATGTGGATGCTGTTTTGAGGAACTGCAAAGAACGTGGAGTCAATCCCGAAATCAAGCGATTTGTGGATCTGGAACTCATTCGCCGAGAAAAATTGCAGGAGGTCGAAGAACTCAACCGCCGCGCTAACGAAGTCTCAAAATCGATCGGTCAAACGAAAGATGCCGCCGAACGGGAAGCTCGTAAAGAACAAGGGCGTCAATTGCGCGACGACAAAGATCGCCTGCAGCGTGAACACGACGATTTGGACCAAACGATTCATGCAATTCAAATGACCATTCCCAATATGGCCCATCCGGACGCGCCCCTTGGATACAGCGATCAACAGAATTTAGAAGTGGGACGCGGAAAACATCCGGTGCGGAAGTTTGATTTTAAACCGCTGGATCACGTCGTGCTGGGCGAAAAACACGGTTGGATTGATTTTCCTGGTGCCGCGCGGACGACGGGCAACGGTTTTTATTTTCTCAAAGGTCAAATGGTTCTGCTCGATTTGGCGTTACAGCAATTTGCAGTTAACGAGCTCGTCAAACGCGGTTTCTTGCCAACGATCACGCCTGATTTGGCGCAAGATTCGATCCTCGAAGGGATTGGTTTCATGCCGCGGGGTCCAGAAACACAAGTTTACAGCATCGAGGATACGAATTTGTGTTTGGTTGGAACGGCCGAAATTACGCTGGGGGGCTTGTATAGTGGTCAAGTCCTCAGCGAAGACGAACTACCGCTTCGAATTGCTGGTATCAGCCATTGTTATCGCACTGAAGCTGGAGCGGCCGGCCGCGCATCACGCGGCTTGTATCGAGTGCATCAATTCACAAAAGTCGAAATGTTTGCATTTACGACGCCAGAACAAAGTGACGCGTTGCATGAAGAACTGCGTGTGATCGAATGTGAGCTTTTTGACTTGCTCGAAATTCCTTATCGAGTGGTCGACACGGTGACCGGTGATTTAGGTGGCCCAGCGTATCGAAAATATGACCTAGAAGCTTGGATGCCAGGACGCGGCGACAACGGCGAGTGGGGCGAAGTAACTAGTACTTCGAATTGCACTGACTATCAAAGTCGACGACTCGATATACGATTTAAACGAGACGGTGAAAAAGGGACTCGGTTTGTCCACACGCTTAATGGCACGGCGTTGGCCTTGAGTCGAGCCGTGATTGCGATTTTAGAGAACCATCAGAATGCGGATGGATCGATTCGAATTCCGACAGCGCTGCGGCCGTATATCAATTGCGAGTCTTTGGGGTAGTGCGGCGTTGATGGCCGCCGCCGTATGTGGCCGCCGCCGTATTCGGCGGCGTCGTCATAGCCGCCGCCGTCGTCGCGACCTCCGCCGTATTCGGCGGCACTCCGCGCCAATTCTAGCCACCAAACTTTCCGCTGCTGCCAGTAATCTGGCAGGAGCGGCACAACAATCAACCAACGGTAAACCCTGAACCCTGAACCAAGAAACCTGATTTCAAAACTTCACTCGCAAACCCATAAGTATGTTTTGGGAACGGTAGTCGTAGTCGCCAAAAATTTGATCGGGATCGCCGGCCTGGGCGCCAAATCGACTGAATTGGGTACCCAGTCTTAATTCATCCGTTCCAAAGAAACGGTATTCGACAAACATTTCCAATTCGCGAGTAATCGCTGCGTTGACACCGGCCATCCACTGAAACGCAAAACTAGAGTCGCGATCAAAAGTGTTGGCCATTACGGAACGGCCGAAATTTTCAAAGTCGGCATCGAGAAATGCAAATCCGACACCAGCGCCAACATACGGGCGAAACCGGCGTTGCGATGAACGGCCAAAATCCCAATACATATTACTCATGCCCGAATAAGTCCGCAGTTTGCCATCGAGCGGATAGTTTTGTTGGGTCGGTATTCCGACAGGGCGATTGACTTCAAAGTAATCGAGATTGTTTGATCGGGCCGCAACTTCAAATTCTCCTCGCAAGTTGTTGCCATGAAAAATGCCCAACGCCAATCCTGCCGATGCGCCGCTGCTCATATGGTAACGGCCATTGGTTTGAGTCGGGTCCCAATTGTCGTCGTGCAACGTGTCTAGATCGCTATGGCCCACCCATAGCGTGGAATAAAACAAAGGTGAACAGACGCCGATGTCGCAGCTGAAATCAGAGCGATTTTGATCTGCATTGGCACCGGACCAGTCGTGTCCCAGTGATGATTGGTTGTGAACTGCGGAATCGCGCGAGTAACGCGGGTCAACGGCTGCATTGGGCAATGCAGATGGCGTTGGCAATGATTCCGGTTCTTGGTTTTTGAAATACGAAGCTCCTAGAAACTTAAATTTAGGATCGGTAATGGAGGATCCAGACGGTGGGGACGGTGGGGCTTGGTCGTCAAGGTGATACGGTTTTTCGCCAAATTGGTTGCCGACCAACGATTCATCGCTTAGAAACAGGCGTGTCGAAGATTGGTTTGGAGTTGGCAGTGTTTTGTCAGCACGGCGCGCAGGAGTATCCAGTGCCGCCGCCGCATTGTTGGTTGCCAATCCAGACGCCGATGGCGCAGCGGTACTGGTTGTGGTCGCCTTTGCGGAATCGACGACCACATGAGTTTTGGTTTGTTCCGTAAGTAGAGTTGACGTGGCGGCATCTCGCGGAGGAACGTTTGACTTTCTTGCTGCTATTGCCGCAGGGTCGGCAACCGGGTTTTTGCTCACCGGGCCGTTGAATCCAGGGTCCGCACCGGATTCGGTCTTGTCAGATTGTTTGGTCGCGGCAGATGGTTCTTGGTCTCGCAGTGCTAAACCACCGGATTGCCAGTACCCAATTCGAACGAACTCTTGATCGAATTCACGGGTGGGAATTGCGGTCATAGGCGCTGCGCCGTTGGCATTAAGATCCAATTTCAAGCTTGCCGTGTTTGTGTCGCGTGCGGGAATCGCGGTGACCAATGGGTTGGCTCCACTCGGATTGGCTAACCCAGCATGATTGATCGGTCGGGAGGCGTCAAATTTCAATTTGGCAACCGAGGCTGCTGGCGTGCCATGCGTTGGTACGTTAGGAACCTGCGCATCAATGTGAGGCACTTCGGTAACCGCAACGAACACGGAAACTCCAACCATCATGACGAAACGCCGAACGCGCCAGGCTCGCTGCGACGGGCAGGTCGTCGTCGATTTCAGGAGTTTGCATATGGCCATGTTACGATACCTATTTGCATTTAACGGACGGGGGAGATCTAGTTCTTGCGGTAACCGTTGTCGAAAACGTCGTGGTAGTTAGCCGCTAACGGAGAATCCAAACTCTTGTAAACAACGTTTCCGACGAAAATCGGTGCGGATCGTAGCAACCGTGGGGAATTTTGTTAACCCCAGTTCACAAGGTTGGGATTTCATGATTTAGTCACGGACCAGCTGGTGCTAGCTGGCGAAAGATTTTTGGTTAGTTCACGTTGGTATTCATAGTCGATCGCCTACGATCGATTAACGAATTGGATCGTTTTGACAGCCGTGTTATTGGTGGCCGGACGAATCGGTGTTAAGGAATCGAGAATTTATGGCAGCCTAATTTTCCCGTGAAATGTCGGCAGCCACACAAACGCCGCAACAACATTTGAAAAAATCCTCCCAACCCACCCATTTTGCGACAGTTTCGCCAGACTAAGTTATTCCTGCCCAAGGTAAATTCTGAAAGTAGCTCTGTTGCAACGTGAACAGAACGAGTTTTGACCACGAAAGGCACGAAAGTCACGAAAGGCACTTAGGGCGTGAAAGGCAGGGAAGGCAGGGAAGGCGTGACAGGCGTGAAAGGCACGGAAGGCGTGACAGGCGTGAAAAAGCCGGTCAACAAGCGAATCAGTCGCGTTCAGTCCGACGAACTTGGCATTTCTGACGATTCGTTTCGCGACTTGTTATATATTTCACAACGACGATTATTCAAAATATTCAAATAACCCAGTGGCTTGACTTGGGGGGGTACTTTCTGTTTGTCATTGCGAACCATTTTTGGCGCGATGTTTTTGAGCACGAAAAACGAGTCTGAGCAAGAGGAATTGGCCAAATAAATTTCGATATCCAGAAATTTTTGTTGCTGGCTGGGGACGATTCGATTGCAATTATCCAGGATAACGATTTTTCCCGGAGCGTTATCTAACAACCGACCTTAATTAAACGGGCTTCAGGTTGTTCTAGTCGATTGGCCACAATTGGGAAGCTTCCCGGTCCACTCTATGTGACTCCCGCGAAAGTGCGAGTCAAGCTCAAATTCAATCTTGCCGGCCATTCCCCGCACCCAGTCTGATGCCCTCCCAAATGCGCCGTTCGTGCTCTTCGTGTTTTTCGTGGTTAAATCTTTCTTACCACTAAATTCCTCGAAGAGCCAAAAATTTAATGCGCTGAACAATCATCGAGCGTCAACTGAGGCAGTGAATTGGAATATCAATAAAACTATTTGATGCCGCAAGCTTGTTGGGCGCGGCGCAGGACTTCGGCAGCTTTTTTTCTTGCCATGGCAGCGCCATCGGCGAGAATCTCGCGAACGCGATGCGGGTTGGATTCAAGCTCAGCGCGTCGTTGACGGGCCGGAGCAAAATAGTTTTCTGCCGCGTCGGCCAGCGCCTTTTTCACTTCGCCATAACCGAAGCCACCGCGTTGATACATGTCAGACATGGCCTGCGTTTGGGATTCGTTGGCGAATAAACGGTATAGCTGAAATAAATGATCGGTTTCGGGATCTTTCGGCGCTTCCATTGGCCGTGAGTCAGTTGCAATCCGCATCACTTTTTTGCGCATTTCTTTGACCGGCTCAAATATTTCAATGGCGTTGCCGTAGCTTTTCGACATTTTTTCGCCATCAGTGCCAGGGACTTTGGCCGCATTGGACAGGACTTGGGCACGTGGCAAAACGAACACTTCGCCATAATGATGATTGAAGGCTTGAGCGATATCGCGGCAAACTTCGATGTGTTGCGTTTGATCTTGGCCCACCGGAACGACATCCGAATCGTACGCCAAAATATCCGCCGCTTGGAGAACGGGATAAGTAAACAATCCGGCAACGGCAGCAATGCCTTTCTCTTTTTTTTCTTTGAACGAAACGCATCGTTCCAGCAAACCCATGGGCGTGCCGGCCAACAAGATCCAACACAGTTCGGAGACTTCCGGCACGTCGGATTGAATAAACAAAACCGCTTGGTTGGGATCGAGTCCCAACGCCAATAGGTCGAGTGCCGCATCGAGTGTGTACTGATGCATCAATTGCGGTTCGCGAATTGTCGTGAGCGCATGTAAGTTGGCTATGAAGTAAAACGCTTGGTCTTGCGATTGCAAATCAATATATTGGCGGATCGCACCAAAATAATTTCCCCAATGAGGGCGACCGGTGGGTTGGATTCCAGACAAGACTCGCATGATCGATCACTCATCCCCAATAAAAAACCAAACGCTAGACTACGTTTGGTTTTAGCTTGACGGTTTTTAATTGCAAAGGGGAGCACACCACGAGCGAAAGGTCAAACCAAACGAGTTGGTTTAACCTAAAATCGCAGTGCGTTTCACCAAACCAGCCGCGTCGCGCAGTTTTCCCAAACTTGCGAAACGCTGAGCGCGATGGCTAGATGATTCCGCCATGAGTGTGGTATGGAGTCTGGTGATCTGGCATATCCAAGAACCAGAACCGTTGCCATTCTTCCCGCATGTTCCGCAAATCTTCCGACGTATAAATCATTTGTCGGGCGCGGACGGCGGGGTCTGCGTCGTAAATCGGTAAAAAACACCCTACATTGCTGCTCAAGGCAATCGCCAAAAGCGTCGCGAACAGGAGCCGACGCATGCTTGTTCCTCCGTGAAACATAATGAGCCCTAAACTTTTCTTAGGTACGCTGATCTGGTTTGGTGGCATCTGGGGGCCAGACTGAACATCATCACGATCTATCGGCCAATCTGACCGCGTTTCCAGATAGATGAGGAATCGACACATCCGCTTTCGAAAGTTTAATCCTTAGAACTGTTTTAATCATTAAATTTTGACAAAGACCAAAAAAGTGCTGACAGACTAGCCCAAAATACGGCGAATGCTAGCAAATTCAGGCATTCGGCTTCAGGTTTCAGGGCGGCCGGACCGTACGGTGGCCAAATGAGGGGATGTTTGTCCGGATACTGAAAATTTTTGAGAAGAACAGGCGGCCATGAAATTTCGGCTCCTTAACATCGTTTTGTTAGGCCAAGCATCAGCCTGAACCGTTGGTTGATTGTGATGTCGCTTAAGACGGTTTTACTGACAGGACGGAAGCCTTCGTGGGCTAGAAGATTTGGAAAACTGGGGGCGTGGCGAAAAAAAATCGCCCGTTGAACCAAAGATTCAACGGGCGACCTGATTTTTGGCTGGTGCTACGACTTTCGAGAAAGTTCGTGACCCGGCCGTACCTCGGTGGACGCTGCCGGAGCAGCCCGCCGGTAGCCCTTAAGCGTCTCCACCTCGGCTAATACAGTCAGATAACACTGAACCACCTCCTTTCCACTAGAGACCCGTCTTGGCGGCAAAGACCATTTGTCGATTTCGCTCCTTGCGGAGCTACGTCGCCAAACAGGCTGGCTGGTGCCAAAACCTTCCAGTAACCGTTGCACTGCGTTTGTGCAACACGCACTAGTCATCATGGCTGATATCCGCCAGGTTGACAACTGCAAGACCGAAAAACGGGTTTGGGGGTTCACTGAGAATGTGTGAACCGCCGCGAAAATTAAAAAATAGAAATCCGCGGTCGGGGCAGCTGATCGGTCGAAACACAATTTTTATTGGCGGTCGCTAGGGCTAAGTTGCGATAATATTCGGTATTTGTTACGATTACAGCTCGTTTTTTAACCCGTTTCACCCCTGTCGCAACCCGGACGGTCGCGCGGTCGAGCAACCGTGTCGAGCGCCGAAGGTGTCGCGCAACCTTATTGTGACCAAGAACCAAACTGTCGTGATATGTTTAAATGATCGATGTCCCTAAGGCATCGAGCGGCGCGTTACAGGTCCAGGCACAGAAAGATTTGTTAGTACATGGTAAATCGTATTTTGATCCGCTCGTTGGAAGATGACGCTATTAGTCAGGAATTGGATTCGTTGTTGCAAATGAGCAACGACGAATGGTCCGAACTTTATTTGGGCTCGGGCGAAGATGGCAAGCGTTTTCAGATCAACGAAATTGTCGATGGGCGGATTGTTCGCGTTGACAACGAAGCGGTCGTTGTTGACGTTGGCTTCAAGAGTGAAGCCACCGTTCCCCGCAGCGAGTGGGAATCTCATGAACCCGCTCCCGAAGTTGGTCAGACGTTAAAAGTTCTGATCGAAGAGCTTGAAGATGAAGGCGCCGAAGAATCGCAAGGATTGATTTCGGTTAGCAAGAAGAAAGCCGATCACATCATCCATTGGATCGATGTTATCTCCAAAGTCAAAGAAGGCGATATCGTGACGGGTACTTGCACCCGCAAAATCAAAGGTGGTTTGTTGATCGATATCGGCGTACCGGTATTTTTGCCAGCCAGCCAGGTCGACATTCGCCGACCAGGCGACATCGGCGAATACATTGGCAAAGTACTGCAATGCGAAGTTCTGAAAATTGATGAACAACGCCGAAATATTGTGGTAAGCCGTCGTTCGCTGATTGAAAAAGAACGCCAGTATGCTCAGCAAAAATTGCTGGCCGAATTGGAAAAAGGTCAAGTTCGCAAAGGTATTGTCAAGAACATTGCCGATTTCGGTGCGTTCGTCGACTTGGGCGGCATCGATGGTTTGTTGCATATCACCGATATGTCTCACACTCGAATTGGTCACCCGTCCGAGATGGTGCAATTGGATCAAGAAATCGACGTCAAGATTTTGAACGTCGATCGCGAGAAAATCAAAATCGCTTTGGGCTTGAAACAATTGCTGCCGAACCCATGGGATACTGTGGAAGATCGTTATCCGATCGGCAGTATTCACAAGGGCGAAGTTGTCAACGTGATGAATTACGGCGCATTCGTGAAATTGGAACCAGGCATCGAAGGTTTGGTTCATATCAGCGAAATGTCGTGGGTCAAACGTATCAATCACCCCAGTGAACTGGTAAAGATCGGTGACGAAATCAATGTCAGCGTTCTGGGTATTGATCGCAATGGCGAACAAATGTCGCTCGGTATCAAGCAAACCCAACAAAATCCTTGGGAACACGTGCTGGAGAACTACCCGACCGACAAGATTGTCACGGGCAAAGTCCGCAATTTGACAAACTATGGTGCTTTCGTGGAACTCGAAGAAGGCATCGACGGTTTGTTACACGTCTCGGATTTGTCGTGGACTCGCAAGATTAGTCACCCCAGCGAAGTGTTGGAAAAGGGGCAAGAGGTCACCTGTCGTATTTTGGCCGTCGATATCGAACGACGCCGAATTGCGTTGGGGCTCAAGCAAATGGCGACCGATCCCTGGGCAACTGACATCCCCAGCCGATACCAACCTGGCCAAGTCGTCCGCGGCAAAGTCACAAAGATCACCACGTTTGGTGTTTTTGTCGGCCTAGAAGACGGTCTGGAAGGATTGCTGCATATCTCGGAACTGTCGGATCAAAAAGTTGATTCGCCGGAATCGATCGTTAAGGTCGGTGAAGAGATTGAAGTAAAAGTATTGCGCGTTGACACCGAAGACCGCAAGATCGGATTGTCGCGCCGACGACTCGATTGGACCGAAGAAAAAGAAGAGAAAGAAGCAAAAACCCAAGCCACCGCTGAGAAGGCAAATGCTGAACTCAAAGGTGGTCGCGGTAGCAGCGGTCCATTGATCGGCAAGAATAATCCTTAGTCGATTAATATCGAACTGAGTAATTTAGTAATTTAAAATTCGCCGTCAACCAAAAATTGGCGGCGAATTTTTTTGCAATCAATCGTCAATATACTTCGCCAATATACTTCGCCAGTACGCAAAGTTTTACATCCGCCTGCTTTGTCACATCGATTACCAAACAATCGCGATTCCGGTCACAGTCACGGGTGCATGAAGTCTAATGTTTTTTTGTTCTCACTTTGAGATTCGATTCCGGGTGTATGGGCTACCGGATCGATTTTGGAAGTGGGCGGCCAGTTGTTCTTCGTCTCCGAGCAGTGCTGCCGTCACTTGAAGGATAGCCTC
>JBGSMY010000161.1:0-17140 GCA_041739975.1 Pirellulaceae bacterium | reverse complement strand
CAGCGAGCGACTGCCTGGCCGATGCGCGACGATGTTGGCCGGGTGATCGGCGTGCGGCTGAGGTGCCCCAAGACGGCCCGGAAATGGGCGGTGCGGGGTTCGAGGGCCGGGCTGATTTATGATCCCGATCTCTTGGCCTTCAAGCACCCGAAGCGTTTGTGGATCGTTGAAGGTCCTACTGATACAGCGGCGCTGATGTCGATCGGTCTGGATGTCGTCGGTGTTCCGTCGGCGGGTGGCGGTGCCGATCTTCTCGAACGATTGGCTCGGCAACTGCGGCCGGAGTCGATGGTAATTGTGGCTGATGCGGATGGCCCAGGGCAGGAAGGGGCAGAGCGGTTGGCCGATCTGCTGATGATTGTGGCTCCGTTGTCAGTGATCGTCCCACCGATTGGCGTGAAAGATCCCCGAGCGTGGATCGCCGGAGGTGCTGATCGCGCAACGGTCGAGGTCGCGGCTCATGCGGCCCCAGTGCGATGCCTAAGCGTCGAGGGGGCGAGCCATGAGTAATCGAAATGGAAAATTGCTGCGGCTCAAAGCAGCTCGAGCCCCGGACGGTAGAGCGCGGATCGTAGCTCTGTTCGATGATCGTGAGCTTGCGGCGGATATCTGTGATCTGTATTCCGATTCCGATCGTGAGCGCGTCGCGCGGGTGATTCAAGCGGCTGCCCCGGCGTTGCCGCTGAAATCGATTCAGGGCGAGTTGTTGAAGATTGAACGAGACAAACTGCCGGCGGTCGATGATGCCGCTGATGTCTGGGATGATCCGGTGGATCTGGATCGGCCTGATCTGCCACTATTCCCGGTTGACGTGCTTCCGGGTGTGCTTGGTGATTGGGTCCGCGCTGCAGCCCATGCGTTGCAAGTACCAACCGAGTTACCCGGACTATTGACCCTCGCCGCCTGTTCTGGCGCGGTTTCCCGTCGAATCGAGATTGAACCTGGACCGGGTTGGCGTGAGCCCATCAACCTGTTTGTGGCGGTCCTGTTGGATCCGGCAAATCGAAAGTCGGCGGCATTCCGCTTAGCGTTTGCACCGATTCAGACGATCGAGCGGGAACTGATCGAACGTGAGGGCCCTGTCATTGCTCGCTTGCAATCCGAGCGGCGTTGCCAAGAGAACCAACTCAAGGAACTGGAACGCAAGGCGGCAAAAGCCGGGCCTGATGCGATTCAGGCGATGGCGGAAGCGCGAGAACTCGCGGCAGCGTTGGCAGCGAAGCCGGTCCCAGCGCCGCCACGATTGTATTTTGATGATTCTTCACCTGAGTCTGTCGAGAATTTGCTGCAAAGCCAAGGTGGCCGGTTGATCGTGGCCGGCGCTGAGGCTGGGCTGTTCGACATCCTGGCTGGTCGATACTCCGGTGGTGTTCCCAATCTGGATGTTTTTCTCAAGGGCCATGCTGGTGATGACTTGCGGGTTAATCGATTAAGCCGTTCCGTCATGGTTGATCGCCCCTGCCTGACCTTGGCCTATGCGGTTCAACCGCAAGTGATTCGAGGGATGGCCGGCAACAAAGCGTTTCGAGGGCGAGGCCTGATTGGTCGGTTCCTGTACGGATTACCAAAATCGAATTTAGGGAGTCGAGAAATTGACGCTGAACCGGTCCCCGATTCGTTGGCTGAAGAATACGATCGATTGATAAGGCGGTTAGTGTCGGTCGCTGAGATGGAGGATGCGCGATGTTGGTTGATGCGGTTGGATCATTCGGCGGCAAAGCGGTTTCGATCTTGGCAACAAGACGTTGAAACCATGCTGGCTCACGGCGGGATACTTGCCGAGATTCAAGATTGGGGCGGCAAGCTGTGCGGACTATCGGCGCGGCTGGCATCGGTGATTCACCTGGCAACGGTTGAACATGCCGAACCGTGGCGGGTTCCAGTGTCCTGTGAAGCGGTCGAGTCGGCCCTAGCAATTGCCCGCTGGTCGATCCCCCATGCCCAGGCGGTGATCGGTCTCATGGTTGCGGACGATGGCCGGCTGGATGATGCGGCTTATTGTTTGCGGTTCATTCGGGCACGAGCCGCAATCCAGGTAAGTCGGCGAGATATTCAATCACATGGTCGAGCCCGTTTCGACCATGATCCCGAGCGGTTGGATCGTGCATTGGAAGTTCTGGTTGATCGTGGTTGGCTGCGCCTCGTCGAATCGACAGACCGGCCTGGGTCGGGGCGTAAGTCGAAACCGTATTATGTTCACCCGAAAGCAATCGAGCGGGTGCGGGGACTGGTCTAATGCAAAATCGTTTGACTGAAAATCGTCCACAAAATACACAATACCTCAGGCTGACGGATGCCGCAGGCAATTCTGTGGATTTTGTGGACGATTTGGCGGAATCGAAAAAACTATTCCGGCGTCTGGCAAGCTTGGGGGTGATCCTCACGAAAGCCGCCGACGGCCGGCTGGCGTTTGATGCTCCGGCGGGTGTCCTCAGTGATGATCTAATCGATTTGATGCGAGCCCGTCGTGATGATCTGCTGGAGTTGGTCGAGTCGATCGAGGAACGGGCAGCGATCACGCAATTTGATGGCGGGCTGAATCAAGCCGATGCCGAGCGTTGGGCTCGGTCGGATGTTCTGGAGCGGGTTTGATTGTGCGGCGGTGATCCAGTATCGTGGTTCGTGTTGATGCTCGGGTAGCATCCGAACGTCGGCACCCATACCGATTGCCGCGGCGGTTTATTTTTTGGGTTTTGTGGTCAACAATTGGGAGCTGATTCTGATGGCAAGCATTGCGAAGAAAAATCAGGCTGGCCGTGATGGCTGGCGGATTCGTTTCTATGTGGACGGTCGGCGGCGTGAACTGTATGTGCCTGGCTCTGGCAAGAAAGCCGAGCGGCAAGCCATCACGATCTCGCGGCATTGTGAGGAGCTGGCTGGGGCGAAAGCAAACAACGTGCCCCCGGCCCTTGATGCGGTGGCGTGGGCTGCGGGCGCGACTGGCAAGCTGCGGGAAAACTTGGTGGCGTGGGGACTGGCTGAGCCGATCAACCCGCGATTGATGACCGATGCCGGGCGGTTCCTGGGCGCGTTCTGCGATGCCTATATCAAAAGCCGTACCGATGCCAAGCCCAATACCATTGCCAACTTCAAACAAGCCCGGCGGCTGCTGTGTGAGCATTTTGGGGAACAGTGCCGGATCGATTCGATTACCCCCAGCGCGGCGGAAAAATGGCGACGGTGGATGACCGCCGAACGAAAACTGGCCCCGGCAACGGCGAACAAACATGCCAAACGCGCCAAAACATTTTTTGCCGATGCGGTTGGCGATCGATTGCTGGCGGTGAGCCCGTTTGCAGAACTCAAGTGCGGATCGGAAGTGAATCCGGATCGTCAACGATTCATTGACCGGACGATGGCTGAGCGGATTTTGGAATCATGTCCTGACGCCGATTGGCGGTCGATCTTTGCTCTGGCCCGCTTTGGCGGTCTGCGTTGTCCGACGGAAGTGCTGGGGCTGCGTTGGACCGATATTGATTGGGATGCTGGACGGATACGGATTGAATCCCCGAAAACGGGTCTGCGGTTCTGCGCGTTGTTTCCTGAGTTGCGAGAATTGCTGTGGGAAGCTTCGGAGTTGGCTCCTGATGGTGCAGTCTATGTTGTCGGTCGCTATCGATCGATTCAGAATATACGAACTCAATTCGTTCGGATTATCGAGCGAGCTGGGTTGGTGCCGTGGCCCAAGCCGTTTGTGAATTTGAGAGCAAGTCGGCGCACGGAACTGCAGGAACGATTCCCATCGCATGTGATCAATACTTGGTTGGGACAATCGACCGCGATTGCCGAAAAACATTACTTGCAAACGACCGATGCGCACTGGCAAGCGGCGATCGAAGTTGGTGCCCCCACCGGTGCCCCCATCACGATCAAAACAGCATCCATCAGCAAAAATCATGAAACGAAGAAACCCCGGAAAAACCGGGGTTCTGATGGTTTGAGCAGTGCGGTGATAACCTACTCGATACCCCCAAGGGGACTCGAACCCCTGTTGCCGGACTGAGAACCCGGAGTCCTAGGCCACTAGACGATGGGGGCGTTAGAACGTGTTTCCTATTATGCCATTGGCGTTTCGATCGTCAAGCTGGATCACAACGCTAAACACCGGCTTTTTTCACGTTGTCTTCATTTCGTATCCCTTATCCATTCCACACGGTATCGGTTTCCAGCATTGTCAAACATGTCCCGATCAACAACAATAAGTATAGACGAAACGTCGCAGATGCTATCGTGGGCTCCAATGCCCTATATCATAAGGCCTTTGCAAGTATGAATTCGCCGGGAAACAAGGAACAATGACAAATTCACGCCTGATCAAAATCTTTGACACAACGCTCCGCGACGGTGAACAATCACCAGGGGCCAGTATGAATTTGGCCGAAAAGATGCAGATCGCGGAAATGCTGGTCAACCTCGGTGTCGATGTGATTGAGGCCGGATTTCCCATCGCTTCTCCCGGTGACTTTGAAGCCGTTCAACATATCGCTCAAAATATCGTCGGACCAGAAATTTGCGGCTTGGCCCGCTGCAATAATGCAGATATCGATCGCGCTTGGGAAGCCTTGTCCGGCTGCAGTAACCCGCGAATCCATGTCTTCCTCGCAACGAGTGCCATCCACCGCGAATTCAAACTCAAAATGACTCCGGACGAAATCATCGCCCGCGCAGTCGATGGCGTCAAACGGGCTGCCGGCTACACGCCCAATGTTGAATTCTCACCGGAAGACGCAGCTCGCACCGAATTGGATTTCTTGTGCCAAGTCGTCGAAGCCGTCATTGCCGCTGGAGCTACCACTGTCAATATTCCCGACACCGTCGGTTACGCCACTCCCGCTCAAATCGGCCACGTGATTCATTCACTTATGAATCGCGTTCCCAATATCGACCAAGCGGTCATTAGTATCCATTGCCACAATGACCTAGGATTGGCCGTCGCCAATAGTCTGGCTGCAGTTGAAAATGGAGCCGGTCAAGTCGAATGCACGATTAACGGGATTGGCGAACGAGCCGGAAATTGCTCGTTAGAGGAAATTGTCATGGCCCTAAGAACGCGGAACGATTTCTATCATTGCGACACCAAAGTCAACAGTCGGTTGTTAGTCCCAGCCAGTCGTTTGCTGACCACCATCACAGGTTTGCAAGTCCAGCGCAACAAAGCCATCGTCGGCCGCAATGCCTTTGCCCATGAAGCCGGAATTCATCAAGACGGCATGTTAAAAGAACGCAGCACTTATGAAATCATGCGTCCCGAAGACGTTGGCCTCAACAAAACCGACCTAGTCTTAGGCAAACATTCGGGCCGAGCCGCGCTGGCCGACCGCGCTAAACAAATGGGTTATGCACTGAGCGCCGAACAGTTACAAACCGTTTTTGACGAATTCAAAAAACTCGCGGACCTCAAAAAAGAAGTCTCTGATGGAGATATCGCCGGCATTATCGAGCACACGTTGTATGGATCAGTCGATCACGAATGGCAATTAGAAAAGTATCGCGTGGGCAACGAATATCAAGGCAAGCCTCGCCTTGAATTGACGCTGCGACGCGGCGACCAAATTGAATCTGCGGTGATGGAGGACGGAGATGGCCCCGTGGACGCTGCATTTTTAGCGGTGGGCCAAATCACCGGGGTAAAGTTGACCTGTAAAGAATTTTTCGTGCGATCGACCGCTCTCGGCCACGACGCTCCGGCCGATGTGACCTTTGAGGCGGAATATGATGGTCACGCTTACCGCGGGCGGGGACTGGCGAACGATTGCATCGAAGCATCCATCAAAGCCATTCTGCACTGCGTCAATCGAGCCAGCCAGGCGCACAAACATTTAGCGCAGACATGATTGGCTAATTGACACTGAACCGACATTATCACTAACCGACTTAGACGATCACAATGGAGGTTTGCGATGAAAGCCGTGTTTACTGTTCGCGGTTTCCAATTTGCTTTAACAACGATCATGTGTTGTTTGTTAGGCTTACAACAACTTGGGGCACAGACTCCGCCGACGACACCTCCCGTGACGCCGCCATCGACACCAACACCTGCCAAGAAAAAACTGGAGTTACCACAACCTGAAGAAATCACGATGGAAACCAAAGACAAGGTGCTGTTGCGGGCGACTTGGCTTGGATCGAACTTGGAAAAAGAAGCGGTGCCCGTGATTCTATTGCCTAGCTGGGGGACACCTCGCAAAGAACTGTTTAATTTGGCCGGCGTACTGCAGCGAGACCACGGCTGCGCGGTGATTATTCCTGATTGGCGCGGACATGGGGACAGCACCGTTGTGGTCGGCGTAGAACAAGCGCTCGACCCCAACCGATTCGAGAAACTCGAATTGTCATCGATGGTCGAAGATATTGAAACGTGCAAACGTTTTTTACGCGACAAAAACGACGCGGGAGAACTAAATCTCGATATGTTGGTCGTGATCGCCAATCACGACATGGTTGCTTTAGCGGCCGCCTGGTGTATCACGGATTGGAACTGGCCACTGCTGGGAGGTAAGAAACAAGGTCAATTTGTCAAAATGTTAGTAATGATCTCGCCAATCCGAAAATTCAAATCAACCTCGTTGGCTGATCTATTGAAAGCCCCTTTGCTACTAGGCGGAACTGCCGGTGGCATGACCACGGTATTAATGCACGGGACCCAAGATTCGACGTCCAGTCGCGAGGCACAAGCGATTGAAACTGTATTGGTAAAGCCAAGACCGTCAGATAAAGTCGCGCGAAGCCCCGACGCCAGCCATGTCGGTTGTGACCTGTTTTTGCTGCGTTACGCAAGTAAACAAGTGGGCGAGAAGCTAATTGATGAACGATGGGATACGATTCCCGACGATCTAGGTGCCTTGATCAAAATGAAATTCCGCGATCGCGTGGCCGATTATCCCTGGATGAAATACAGCAAATAAACTCGGCTCTTCCGGGAATGCAGTGGTAAAAAAATTGGCTCTTCCGGAAATTTAGTGGCAAAAAAGATCTAACCACGAAAATCACGAAAAGCACGAACGACGGATTCGGGCGGGCACCAGACTGGTTGCAGGGGATTGCCGGCAAACTTGAATTCGACTCGACACGCACTTTCGCGAGGGTCACACAGATTAGATCGGCAAGCTTCATCAATCGTCGCCAATTGACTCGATAAACCTGAAGATCGTCCTCAGCCAGCCACTAAAATTCCGGGATAACCATAAATTTTTCGGCCTGAGGATTATTCGCAACCGTCGTTGTTGACTCGATATTCGAGAAACTACCCAAACAATTCCAGGCTACGACTTAGTCTTGGCGATAAATTGGAATTTTCAGCGGTATGCCGACCGGCACTTCTGCGGGGCTCGTCAAACTATCTTGATTTGCCAAATAAATATCCAGGTAGAACGTGGTTGAGCCCATTTGTTGTTCGGCAATTCGTTGCAGGCTGTCGCCACTACGTGTGACGTACACGCGAAACTCATCGGTTTGCAATCGCAATTCTTGATCGGGGTCGAGCCGCAGTGGCGCCAGGCGTCGACCGGGCTGGGCAATAGAATTCGATAAAGGCGCTGGGTCCGCAGGATTTTGGCGGCCCGTGACTTGAGGCAAAGAGCGATTGATCCCTGGATCAATTGGCGCAATTTCTTGCATCGGCGTCAGACTCGGCGTTTGCGTTCTATCCGGTTGATTTTCAAACGGTGGACGTTGAGCGATTAATGGAGGAGCACCGGGGGAATTGTCCATGTTCAATTTACTTAACCCATCGGAGAGCGGTGAGCCCGGCCGTGCCATTTCCACGTTGGGTTCAAAATTAGCAAAATCCGGCATCACGATCTTTTCGTTCATCGCGGGGGCAATCGGCAATTCCTGTTCGCCGGTTTGTTTTAAGCTGCCACTCGGCGATTCGGCGATCGCGCGCGAATTGTCAGGGGGTAACATTGGCCCCGGTCCACTGGACTCGCGATTTCGAGTCGTCCCGGTACTTTTGGAGAGACGATTTTTCGAACTCTCGATTTCCGGAGTTTTGACCACCTCGTTCGAGTTGGGGTCGAGCGAATGCCAGACCAAGTCTTCGTTTTGAAGTTGTTCAACGGTTCTCGCCCCGCTTGGCGATTGCTCTGTCCAGCGCGAGCCGACAATAAAAGCGGTAACAAGAATACTTGCACCGATAATGAATTGAATGGCTGACTTCATGGTTTTCCTCTGAGCACAATTGCTGGGTAATTATTACACCCAGGTACTGGCGAAGGACGCAGCATTAACTATTTCCAGCAGAAAAATCCTTTTTTTCGGATTAAACAAAACACTTAACCGGATTGGGCAAACTTTAGCAGGGTCTCGTTTAACCGATTCTTAGCAAATTCGAATGCTACATTCCCATTAGTTGGCCGGCTTGCTACTTGCGAGCCTCAGAAAGCCAGATTCTAATTTGGCGAAATTTCGTCTCAATTTCCAAGGAGTTTATTTGTGATTGTCGTAAATACAGAAACCGTTCCTGGATATCGCGTCGTGCGGGTCTTGGGAATCGTCCAGGGCAATGTCGTCCGGGCGAAACACGTGGGTCGAGACATCGCCGCAAGTTTAAAGAACTTAGTCGGCGGAGAACTTAAAGGTTACACCGAACTGTTGACCGAATCTCGACGATCGGCCATGGAACGCATGTTGGCACAGGCCCAAGAGCTGCGAGCAAATGCGGTTTTAAATGTTCGTTTCAGCACCAGCGCGATTACGCAAGGTGCTGCAGAACTGTATGCCTATGGGACCGCCGCCATCGTCGAAGCTGAAGCTTAACCACAAGCTAAACGGGGAAATCAAATGGACGTTATAGATATCATCGAATTGACCTTGGCAATTGCGATCCCGGTATTTTTTTTGGGTCTCGGATATTTTGCCGGACAATGGACGGCTTCGCGGCATGAAGCGGACATGCAAAGCCGACAACCTGCCGTGGCGCATATTTGGGTGCATGACTTGCGCCCTTTGGATGCCACTACAGGGCAAAATCCACCGATCATGCTTACGAGCGAAGTAACCTTGGGCATCGATCATTTTCGCGGATTTTTGGGTCAACTGAAAAGTTTGATCGGCGGCCAAGTCGCCAGTTATCAAAATGTATTGGATCGTGCGCGGCGCGAAGTAACTTTGCGACTTCAAGAACAAGCGGCCCGCTATGGCTACAATGCCGTCGCTAACTTGAGAATTGATTTTGTCGACATCAGCGGCACGGCGACAATCAAACGCAAAGCAAGTTTCGTCTCGATACTCGCTACCGGTACGGCCTACTATCGCAATACGTAAACGATACTTGCCAAACAAACTTATCGTAGAGAAGTCTTGACAACAAAAAAAACGCCGTCGCGAGCGACGGCGTTTTTAGGTTTGATTCATTATTTAAACGTGACTTGCCACCAAAGCTCGAGCATTGCTTGGATTAACGATCGCGGTCTTTAATTGAGCCACGGTTGCGGAATGTCTCGCCGATGGCGCCATCAACACGTTGTGTCTCACCATGGCCATGAACACCCATCCAGTTCAACAATCGGCGCTGGTCGATTTGTTGTACAGCGCTTTTTTCCGCTTCGCTTTCCATTTTACGCATACCCGAAAATACTTTGGGGTTGCCATCAACAGTGGGTGGATCACCTACTACTAAGAACCGAGTCTTAGCATCAATTTCGCCTTGAATATTGCCTTCATCGTCAATATGAGAAATCACTGTTCCACCATTGCGTTCAATCATCCGGATCAAGACATCGCGATCGTTTACCCCGTCATTGTCAAGATGGAATTCGCCGGCCAAGGCTACGGGCACGCGATAACCTGGATCCCAAGTTGCCGACAACACCCAGTCGCTAGTCAAAATAACATCACGGAAATTTTGATCAGTGATGCGGGCTTCGGATTCATGTGGACCAAGAATCTTGGTGATTTCCAAACTGCCTTTGTGCTGATCTTTTTGAAAATTTGTAACGGTTTGATCGAAAATCGCAAAGGTTTGATTTGCCCGCAAACCATCCGAGGAACCTATATTCAAGTAGACGATGTTATTCGCCACGCGAATGATTTTGCCGTCTGGCAAGTCAAAAACCAATCGTTCGTACTCGTCGAGCTTTGTTCGCACGACGTTGTATTGGTTTTCCAACTCCGCATTACTTTTTTGCAGTTTGCTTTCGTTATCCGCAGCCTGTTTGCGATGCGTTTCAAATTGATTATTCAAACGCAATTGCTCCGAACGGGTTTCGTCTAAAGCCACGCTCAATTTGCTTTCAGCTTGTTGATGACGTTCTTTTTCTGTCAACAATTCAGCTTGGGCAGTCGTCAGAGCGGTTTGAATCGCTTCTACTTCTTTTGTTTTTTGTTCAATTTGATTTTTTGAATCGCGACCGATGCGAATGATTTCTTCATTGAGAACCGATTTGTCGCCATTGACGCGTTGCAAGGCGGTTGAGTAGTTCTTGATCAAACCTCGATAAGTCTTGTCGGGCATTTGTTCTTCATTGGCAGTGGCCAACATTGTGCCCATATCTTTTTCATATTCGCTGACCAACTTTGAGACATTGGATTGGATGTCGTTGATCAAACCGCGTTGTGTATCGTTGAGATCTCCGCGTTTCAAGCTTTCCAGGTTGTCCATATTTGGACCAATTTCGGCTAGACTTGGCCCCAAGTTGCCAATCATGGCTTTCATGATATCGGTCTGGATTTCGTGTGCTTTGACCAATTGCTTGTGTAAATTCAAATCACTTTGGATTTGCAAGTTGGAATCGGCGTATTCATTTGCACGTTGTATTCCCAAAAAGGAAACCAAGGCCAAGACCAGGACGAGCAGGATAAGGACGATTACTGCAATCAGATACCCCTGATTATCGCGAGCTGCCATGTCAACTTTCTCCAATGGGTCGGCCAACCGACGTAACAAATCAAATGCGTGATTGTACTATGTGCGTAATGACTATGTGCGTAATGTACGTGCAGAAAAACGGTGCCTCGACCGAATTCTTACGCGTTACCGGCATCAATCAAGTTTAGATGGACCCTGGGGGCCTGTCAAACTTCTAATTTGGCGAATTAATTCCGTTTGGGTAGCCTGCGGCCTCCAATCGACGCCATCGCCAAGGCCCCAAAATTCAGGCTTTGTTAAGCCCTCCTGGCGCCTGGGTGTCGTCCGGTCGTTGTGACCGTTATAAAGATAGCAGCCGACGGTCCCTTGTATTAACGAGCAATTCTCCGAGACAAGGAAATGCACATAACACATGGTTTCGTTATCTAATAACGGCAGAATCAACGAAGGAAACTGGAAGGATGGCCGCAAAACGTCAGAAATCTTTGGACTTGTTTGATTCGGAACCGGAAAATCAGGAACAACCGGACGCCTCGTCTGCGGCCGGCGCAAAACCTCACACGTCCCAGCAGGCAAACACATCACACATGGGATCCCTTTCGACGGGAGGTGCGTCAACCCAATCGGCACACTTGGGCGTCATTGCGGACTATAACGATTTGACCGGTAAACGTGTTTTTGTCATCGATTCCCATTCTCTGATATACCAAGTATTCCATGCGATTGCCGAGATGACCGCTCCGGACGGTCGCCCGGTCAATGCAATCTATGGTTTTCTGCGAGACATTCTCGACATCCTCAATAAACGGCAACCAGATTTTTTGTTCTGTGCGTTTGATCGCAGCGAAATTACATTTCGAAATGAGATCTATCCCGAATACAAAGCCCACCGGGACCCAATGCCCGAAGCGTTGCGTTCGCAGATCCCGGAAATCCAACGACTTTTGCGGGCGTTGGCAATTCCAGTTTTAGATTTGGATGGATATGAGGCGGACGATATTCTGGCCACGATTGCCCGAATTTCATCCGAACGCGGTGGCGAGTGTTTTTTGGTGACGAGCGATAAAGACTGTCGGCAATTGATTACCGACAAAGTCCATATCCTGAATATGCGCAAGAACTTAGTTTACGGGGCCGAACATTTGCTGGCCGATTGGGGAATTCGGCCCGACCAAGTGGTCGACTATCAATCAATGGTGGGCGACTCGGTAGACAATGTTCCAGGGATTCCGACCATTGGGCCAAAGACGGCCACACAATTGTTAGGCCAATTCCAAACTCTCGAAGAAATCTTGTCGCGAACGCATGAAATCGCCGGCAAAAAGGCTGAAAAAATCCGCGATTCAGTCGACTTGGCGCGGTTGAGCCGTCGACTCGTTGAACTGGCCAAAGACGTTCCGATTGAAATTGATTGGCAAGCCGGACAGTTGGGTCGAATGAACGTTCCGGAAGCCGTCAAGATTTGCCAAGAACTTGGATTTCGGTCGTTGACGGAACAAGTCGGAAAATTGGCACCGCGATGTCAACCTGTTGCCGGTTGGCAATGTAATTACGAGACATTGCCAAGTTTAAGTCGGTTGCGGGAAATCGTTTCATTGATCCTGAAATCGGGCAAGTTCTCATTTGATACTGAAACGACAGCGATCAGTCCGCGTTGGGCAAAACTGGTGGGCATATCATTGGCATGGGAGACTGGCCAGGCGGTTTACATTCCCATTCGTTCACCCGAGCCTCATCGCAATTTTGCGTTTGAGGATGTTTGGGCTGTTTTAGAACCAATCTTCCAGCAATCCAGCGTCAAAATGATTGGGCAAAATCTCAAATACGATCTGGTGATCCTGCGAAATTCGGGCAAACAATTCGATGGACAGTTGTTCGATACGATGGTTGCCGATTATTTGATCAATCCCGGCCGTAATACTCACAACATGGACGAGCTTTCATCGCGATTTCTTGGCCATGAAACGATCAAAATATCCGAATTGATCGGCACCGGAAAAACCTCGAAAACAATGGATCAGGTGCCGCTGCAATTAATCACCGATTATGCCGCTGAAGATGCCGATGTGCCCTGGAGGCTTGAGCCAATACTAGCCGAACAATTGACAAAACAAGGCCTTGAACGGCTTTTTAACGACGTCGAAATGCCTTTAGTTTTGGTTCTGGCTGAAATGGAATTCAACGGCATTGCCGTCGATCGCGAAGTCCTGAAGACGACCAGTCGCGAGTTTTCAGAGCGACTGAGCGATTTGACCGATCGTATTTTTCAAATGTCGGGTGAACCGTTTAATATCGATTCCCCGCAACAATTAGGCAAAATCCTGTTTGAAAAACTCGGACTAAAACGCGGCAAGAAAATCAAAACGGGCTATAGCACGGACGCCGATGTTTTGCAGGAATTGGCAGATCAACATCCTTTGCCAGCAGCAATCATTGAATACCGCCAGTTGGCCAAGTTAAAAAACACATATACCGATGTACTGTGCGATTTGATCCATCCAGAAACGGGGCGGGTGCATACCTCGTTTATGCAAGACGTCGCCCGCACCGGTCGCTTGAGCTCCAAAGACCCGAATTTGCAGAATATTCCGATTCGTACGGAAGAGGGGCAAATGGTCCGCAGGGCTTTTGTGGCCAGCCGCCCCGATAGTATCATAATGACCGCCGATTATTCGCAAATTGAGCTGCGGGTATTAGCCCATTTCTGTGGGGATCAGGCGTTACTGCAAGCCTTCACGACTGACCAAGATATCCATGCTGCCGTGGCGGCCCAAGTCCATCAGGTGAGTTTGGACCAAGTGTCCAGTGAAATGCGACGTCGCGCCAAGGCAATTAATTTTGGAATTATTTACGGACAAAGCCCCTTTGGATTAGCAAGAGAATTGGGCATTAGCAAGGACGAAGCTGCGAAGTTTATCGACAACTATTTCGCGACCTATCCGGCAGTAAGTCAGTTTATGCATGACACTTTAAAAAAAGCGGCCAAAGATGGGTATGTGACCACGATTTTAGGGCGTCGCAGACCGGTCGATGGTGTTCGCGACCCTGACGCGGTCGGAAGTTCCAAAAATCGGAGTTCTTCCGAGCGAATCGCTATCAATACCGTTATCCAGGGCTCGGCTGCAGATTTGATCAAGTTGGCTATGGTTGACATTTATAGAAGTTTACGACACACTTCTATAGACGCTCAGTTGTTATTGCAGATTCATGACGAGTTACTATTTGAAGTCAAACTGGATCATTTGATCCCGTTGGCTCGAATGGTTGCCGATAAGATGACGCATGCAATGGAGCTTTCAGTACCGCTAAAAGTTGTCATTGAGGCTGGCAATAATTGGAACGATACTGAAATAGTCAATTGGCGAGCTGACAACGTCTAATCCGTCGGTTCGCTATCCATCCGAACAAATTAACATCGCGGCATGTAGCCAAACAGCTTGAATCTTCAGCGCCACTTTGGTGTTGGGATCAGTGTCGGCTGTCAGTCCCCCATTTGCCCAGGAATAACTTGGCCCATTCAACCTTCACATCCCGTTACGAATGATATTCTCCGTCAATCTTTCAGCAGTTCTTCCGTTCCCCAGTCAGGAACGATTCCTGTCTGTTTAATTGATGGAGTTTTATTGGGAAGTGTTTGTGAATCGCAAATGAGGTGCTTGCTGCCTTTTTGGTCGGTGGACAAGATCCGTCGCCGGGGGTTGCTGATCGAGGGTGGGAACCGCGGTCTATTCGGGAGAACGTCGGAGTTCGAACAATATGTTGATTATTGGCTTAGCAGGTGGAATTGGATCCGGCAAAAGTTATGTCGCGAACCAATTTGCTTTGTTAGGTGCTGGTGTAATTGATGCCGATCAAATTGGACACGAGGTCTTAAAACGGCCTGATACGATCCAACAATTGGTCGCTTCGTTTGGCCGCGAAATTCTCAATAAACAGTCAGAAATTGATCGGTCGCTACTATCAAAATTGGTGTTTTCATCATCGCCCCAAGGTCAGCAAGCATTAATTCAACTCGAATCGATTACACATCCGCAGATTACCCAAGAGGTTCAAAGCCGATTGCAGTTGGGAAAAGAACAACGACTACCGGCAATGATCTTGGACGCTGCAGTAATGTTCAAATCAGGGTGGGATCAATGGTGTGATCGAGTCGTATTTGTTGCGGCTTCATCCGAGACACGAAGGTCGCGAGTCGCTCAACGCGGTTGGACCACGGAGCAGTGGCAATCTCGTGAAGCCAGTCAATTAGCCCTGAGTGAAAAACAACGTCGAAGCACCGATCTAGTATCAAATAACGGGGATGAGACCGAATCGGTGCAACTACAAGTTTTGCGATTGTGGAAGAAATGGGGTTTGTCCACCGATTCCGGACGGCAACTCCAAGATTCTTCGATGCCTTAAATACTTTTATGGATTTACCACTTTTTTTTATTCTTGATAATTTTGAGACGATAGACATTTGGACTCGGCAAAATATTTGTTACAATTGGGAAGCACAACTTTTCCAGCATCGTGACTAACATCCCTAATTGCAATCTGCCGAATTTCCAATCGCCTATCACAGAGGAGAAAATAAACATCATGCCTGAAGACTCATCGCCCGATTCTCGTCCTGTTCGCAAAGTTCGTCGCGTTGTTAAACGAACGGAAGACAAACCATTGCGATCGCGTTCTAAGTTGACTCCGGCTGCTCGTGAGCGGTTGGATGACTTGGAAAACGATACACCGGCCTCGAGCGTCTTTGAACGTCCCAATTGGGAAGTCCGCGGAGGCGAGCCGGGAGATGGCTACGTCGATCGGCAAGCTGACATCTCGGTCCACGAACTTCAAGTTCTGGACGATGAGGCCTTGAAGGCCCAAGCGCGGTCCGAGGGAATTGAAGTTCCCGACAATGCCGATCGCCGTGATGTGATGCTGGAAATAATTAAGCACCGCATCAACGAAGCCGGCATGATGTATGGAGAGGGGACACTGCAAGTTTTACCGGACGGTTTTGGATTTCTCCGCAGCCCAAAATTCCACTACTTGAGTTGCCCGGACGATATCTATGTCTCGCCCAGCCAAATTCGCAGGTTTAACCTGAAGAGTGGCTGTGTGGTTTGCGGCCAAGTTCGTCCGCCGAAAGAGACCGAGCGATATTTCGCATTGTTGCGTGTCGAACAAGTCAATGGCCGCGATCCGGAAATCAACGCCCGCGCCCCATCTTTTGACGACCTCACGGCACTTCATCCCAATCAGCGAATTGTTATGGAGTTCGATCCCCAAGAAATGTGCACTCGCGTGGTCGACATGATGGTGCCGATTGGGTTCGGTCAACGCGGACTGATCGTCAGTCCACCACGGGCTGGCAAAACCATGTTAATGCAAAACATGGCTCGAGCAGTATTGAAGAACTATCCCAAGGCCTACGTCATGATGTTGCTCGTCGATGAGCGACCCGAAGAAGTGACGGATATGGAACGGGAAGTTCGCGGCGAACGTTGCGAGGTGATTAGTTCAACTTTTGACGAATCACCCCAACGACACATTCAAGTCGCCGACATGGTTTTGGAAAAAGCGAAACGCTATGTGGAAACAGGTCGTGACGTTGTCATCTTCCTGGATTCCATCACACGATTGGGACGAGCTTGGAACTCGGAGTGTCCACAGTCTGGAAAAACGCTTTCCGGTGGCTTGGACGCCAACGCGATGCAAAAGCCCAAAGCGTTTTTCGGTGCGGCTCGCAAAATCGAAGAGGGCGGCTCGTTGACAATCATCGCTACTGCTTTGGTCGATACCGGCAGTAAGATGGATGACGTTATCTTTGAAGAATTCAAAGGTACAGGCAACTTGGAAATCGTGCTGGATCGGAGTTTGGTTGACCGACGGATCTGGCCGGCCATCGATATCAATCGCAGCGGTACGCGCCGCGAAGAAAAATTAATGGACCGCGAAGAATACGAACGGGTTTGTCAAATCCGACGTGCTTTGAGCCAAATGAACGCTCCGGACGCAATGGAGACGCTAGTCAACCGGCTCAAAAAGACTTCCTCAAATGCGGAATTCTTGTTGAGCCTAAAAATGACCGGGGTTTAATTTTAGTAACCGCGATACTGTAGTAGCCGCTGTACTGTAGTAGCCGCTGTCCTCAGCGGCGATTACTGATTTTCGTGGGTGCAAAGCTCCAGCTTTGCACCTTTGAACCGGCGGACCTGCAAAGCTCCAGCTTTGCACCTGCGGACCTGCAAAGTGAGAGCTTTGCATCCATGTGGGTGCAAAGCTCCAGCTTTGCACCTGCGGACCTGCAAAGCGAGAGCTTTGAACCATTTGGGTGCAAAGCTCCAGCTTTGCACC
>JBGSMY010000100.1:0-13739 GCA_041739975.1 Pirellulaceae bacterium | reverse complement strand
CACAAGTTGTAGTGGGTTTTTGATAAACTGACTGCGGTGCGGTTTGATCGAGTTCGACGCGGACCTGATCCACAAATGGAAGGTCGGCCAACATATTTCGAATTCGATTTTTGCGATTAAATTGCATTAACGCTCTGCGATCTTCGCGTGTGGCAAACGGATCTGAGGCTGGTGGCTTGTCCAAAATTGATTGAATCGATGTTGGCAAGGCGCCGAGTTCAGCGAGTGCTTGCAAACATCGTGCGCGATCCGTCGGCAGCACCAAAACCATTTGGTCTTGATTGCGAAACTTGACAATATTTGATTGCGCTAATGCGATTTCAATACGGTTGATGTCGTCGTTAGACAGAGTTGTGCCATCGAACAACGGTGTCCACGATTCGCTCGAAGTCCGCGGAGCTAACCACAACCAACCACCGATAAAAACAATTGCCAACATCAACAGCGACACTTGTTGCGCCCGCGGCATGACGCGCCAACCGGTTTGAACTCGTTGAATTGCTTGTTGCCAAGTGGCCATCGAACAGAACTTCCTTTCGCGCCGACACAACGCTTTGACCATGTCCTCAATGGTGGCCGTATTTGCCAGAGTCGAGGACGATATGACTTTAATTGCTGACTACGCTACCATCCTCATTCGTTTCTTGGGGATTACCAATACAAAGGCAACACCGCCTTGCGGACAATTCCAAAACTGAATTCCACCACCTATCGCAAAGGCCGCACGATCCGCACGCTGCAAATGAGGTGATGATCCGTGGCTAAAGATCTTTAGACGGTGATTTACCGAAGGATTCAACGCCGCCAAACTCGGTTCGGAGGTGTCAGCGATTTCCAGTTCCCATTGGTCGACACTGTCAATCAACGTAATACTGATTTGCCCACGATGAGGCGCTGATTGCAATGAATTGGCAATCAGGCCGCGAATTGCAGTCGAAATTGTCGCCGCATGATGTTTCAGAGGTACCGAATCCAAATCGATATCCAATTCGATTTGCCGAGCGCGGATCTCAGGGCCAAGTTCTGAAAGTATCGATTGCACCAAAGTATTGACGGTTGCGGGAACGTCAGTACTGACACCTGAATTAATTCCAGCCCGCAAATTGAGTGGTGGATTCAAAGGTTGTTGATTATTTTGCGAATTCATTCGTACTGACTTTTTCAATGTTCGTTAGTTTCAAAGTTGAAACCCGATAGGCATACACAGAAATATCGAGGCGGACCCCAGCAACTTGGCGGACCCCAGCACCTTGGCGGAGCCAGCGTCTGCCTCGGTCTGCCTCGGTCTGCCCCATCTGGTTCAGTGTGGCTTGTACTGGATTCTGGGTCCAAGTGTCAATGGAAAGAATGTCGTTCTGAAGTGTGCTAGCGAAGCTCTCTTTAGCGCTAAGTCGCCCGGCAATTGCGCGAGAGTTGGGCCTGCCGTTGCCTGACACCTTGAGTACCGACGAAAGTGCCAAAAAACTCTGGACCGATCCTGTTCGGTGTCGGAATTAAGGCTAAACAGCTGTTTAAAATGGATGAATGCGGCGATTTGCAGCGGTTGAAGGGGGAGCCGAGAATTGCCGACAAATCGAAGTTATGATCGAATGATCGGCAGCCTTGCGGTCTATATTACCAAAGGTTGGCGTGAATTAGGATAGAGTCAAGAAACAATGTCAATCACGACGTCAAAAAACGATGCAAGTACGTGGGCTTCGCTCAAGCGATTTGGGTTTGCAGTTGGGGGAATAATTTGCGTTGGCTTAGGGGCGGTGGGAGCGGTTCTGCCTGTCATGCCCACCACGGTATTTCTTTTGGCAGCGATTTACTTATTCACCCGCAGCTGTCCTTTCCTCGAACGACTCTTGGTGCGAAATCGGTTTTTTTCACCGTTTTTGAAATATCTCGATCATCCGACAGGGATGCCGTTGCGAGCCAAATTGGTGGCTGTCTCTGGAATGTGGTTGAGTATTGGTGTCAGTGTCGTCGGCTTGAGTTGGTATTCAGATATTTCGCATTGGCTGATTGCCGGTATCGTCATTTCTGGCGTGGTAGGCAGTTGGATGATATGGCGAATCAATCGAATACTCGGATACGAGATGTCGCAGTGAAAAGTTGTAGGCTTTTCACTACCACTTAAATGTCTACGACTTAAAGGGCAAAGCCACCTTGCCTAATTCTTTGGCCGAGCCGCAACCGGCGAATCAATGCGAAATTTCTCGCAGGCTTACGACGCTGGCTTACTACGATTTATTTTTGCAGTATTTTTCCAGCCAATCGAAGAATACACGTTGCCACAGCACGCTGTTTTGCGGCCGCATTACCCAATGGCCTTCTTCCGGAAAATACAAAAATCGCGAGGGGACACCTTGGGTTTGCGCAGCGGTAAACGCCTCCATGCCTTGAGATACTGGCACACGAAAATCTTTTTCGCCGTGGATCACCAGCAGTGGCGTTTTCCAATTTCCAACGAATTGGTGCGGTGAGAATCGTTGATAGTCCCTTTTGGCTTTGTCGGTTTCCCAATAGGGACCCCCAAGATCCCAATTGACGAAGAATAGTTCTTCGGTGGTGCCATACATCGACTCTAAATTAAACACACCGCAATGTGAAATCATCGTGCAGAATCGATCGCGATGGTTGCCCATCATCCAATAGACGGTGTAGCCGCCGAAGCTCGCGCCGACGGCAGCCATTCGTTTGCGATCGACATACGGTTCTTTGGCCATGTTGTCGGTTGCCGAAAGTAGATCTTGCATGGCCTGACCACCCCAATCGCCGCTGATCTGGTCATTCCATTCGCGACCAAAGCCGGGTAAGCCGCGGCGATTTGGAGCCAGAACGACGTAACCCTGGCTGGCCATCAGGTGAAAATTCCAACGATAGGAAAAGGCTTGACTGACTTGGCCTTGCGGGCCGCCTTGGCAAAACGTCAACATGGGCCACTTAACATCAGACTCAGGATCAAATTCAGGTGGATGAAGCACCCAACAATGGATGCTTTTGCCGTCGGTTGCCTCGACCCAACGTTCCTCGACCTTAGGTAAGGTCAAGTTTTCGTAGATTGAATCATTGATTTGGGTGATTTTTTGATCGGCCCCGTCGCCCAGATTTAATGTGTGGAGTTCTTGGGGGCGAAGCATATTTTGTTTGCCAACCAGCGCCGTCTTGCCGTCGGCAGAGATCCCGAACAATTGCCAATTGAAGGCACCTTGAGTTAATTGTCGCAATGAGTGGCCAGCAGCGTTTAGCGAAAAGATTTGTTCCGTTCCACGATGTTCGCTGACAAAATAGATCGTTTCGGAATCAGGGCCCCACTGGCTATGTTGGCAGTTTTGGTCCAATCCCAAGGAGGCTTCGCGTAAATTTTTCTGTTGGCGGTCGTAGATCATTATACGATTGCGGTCTGCCTCAAAACCCGGACGCGCCATCGAATGAAACAAAATATATCGACCATTGGGCGAGTAAGCTGGATCGTTATCGTAACCGGGCATTTCTGGCGAAATCAACTGGGCCGGTTGATCACTTCCCACGGTATAGAGGAAAACTTCGGTATCTGTCGATTCCGCCGGACGCGGTGAGTTTTTGATGGTATATGCTAATTCTTTTCCGTCAGGCGACCAAGCAAATTGTTCGCTGCCGCCAAATGGTGGGACTGGACAATTTGCTTGGAGGCCTTCCATCAAATCTTTTGCTGTACCCAACGTACCATCGGCATTTACGGCCGCAACAAACAAGTGCGACCAAGCGAAGTCATGCCATGCATTCCAATGACGATACATCAGACCGTCAATGATACGCGCATTGGCTTTGGGTAAATCTGGGTATAGCTCATTGACAGTTTGATCAAGTTTAATATCGCGCGAAAAAGCAATTTGTTGGCCCGTGGGTGCCACTTTGAGATTGGCAATCCCGTCGGGAATCTGGCTAACTTGTTGTTTCTCCCAGGTTGCAACTGGGATCCGCCAAGCTTGCATACCACTGGAATCGCCTCGCTTTTCCATCGCCGAGAACCACAGCGTTTCATCAGTTTCCTTGCCAATCCACTGGAGTGAATCGACACCGACCCAGCCAGCCAATAGCTGTTTGTCTGTTCCCTCTTGTAAATCCAAAACGTGCAAATCGGTAATTCCATTATCCTCGGCCAAATCAAATTTTCGAACGGCGTATGCCACCTTCGTGCCGTCGTGATTAAATGCGGCGCCGGCAATGCGACCCAGTTTCCACAACAACTCGGGCGTCATTCGCTGAACGGTTGCGCGATTACTGGTAACAGTTCCCAATGGTGTTTGGAAAGCCAGACTTGGCACTGCCCCAGCGGCAATGCAAATTGCAATTGAACAAACAAAAATCGACGTCTTCCAAAAAGACATAATGGCCTCTTCATATCCGGCTTAATCGATGGTCGTCGTACGAATTGTCCTTCGCGGCTAAGCGACGGCCTGCTGGTCCACGACCAGATTTCGACGTGGGACCATTATAAATCGGGAAGCCTGGGCTGTGGGGTGGCCTGACGAAACGGCGGCAAAATGAGTGCGCTGGGTGGATTTTTTTATTTGGGGGCTACTTTTCGTTGGCCGCGCCCCCCCAAACGACCGTCTCTCATCGCACTTTTGCGTCCCCTAGGGATCCCCCGATGCCGGTAACAGCCTGCGCGCCTTTCACCAATGCGTCGCCAATGCGTCCCCAAAGCTAATGTCGCCCCTGGGACCAAGGGATCCTAGTGGTTAGGGTCACAAGGCCGCCGCCTTCCGACATTCGATCCCTACGAATCGCAAATGCGGGGGGACCAATGTTTGCGGCGACCGACATTTGGCTCCCTACAGAACGGAAATAACAGGACGGAAATACAGGGGACGGTTACGTGGATACCCACTTTTAACGGGATAACTAGGCTGTCATCAATTTTCGACTCCTTAACACCGATTCCTCGGGCCCGCTGGGGGACGGGAAGTTGGGGCAAAGTTTCAATCGAGAACGGTGTTTGGGGGGTGTGCCCCAACAGCAAATGGCCAGAAAAATTGAATTTGCCGGTGCCGTCGTTGAAGGGAATAAAGCCAGCCGAATGTCGAAAAGTTGGCCTAGTAGCCGTAGCGGTTGAAAAATTCGTCCCGTCACTCAGCGCATCGTCCAATGGGTGAATGATTGGGTAAATGTTTGAGCGAATGCTTCGCAGATGGGCCGAGTGGTGGCGTTGAGTTGTGCGGGCGTTCTTTCAGCATAGACTGCAAAGATGGGCCATAAAAAAACACCGAGTGTGCCGATCGGGGCGCACGCGGTGTTTAGGTAATTCGGTTTACTTTGCTATGTATATTTTGGATTGGTAGTTAATCGCGCAGCAATCGATTGAGAACGATTGATCTAGTAATCGCTACTACCGCGACGCGACTAGCTTGCCTTCTTTTTGGGCTTTACGGTCGGCAACCACTTCTTCTTGCAAGTTACCTGGCATGCGGCGATAGCCTTTGAGTTCCATGGCAAAGGTACCCTGCCCTTGTGACATACTGCGCAGATCCGTGGCATAACCAAAAGTTTCGCTCAAAGGAACTTCGCAAACAATTCGCGCGATGCCATCGGCTTGAGTGTCCGTGGCTTCAATAATACCGCGTCGCGATGTAATGTCGCCTACCACGCTACCTTGGAACGATTCCGGTACTTCGATTTCAACTCGCATTACCGGTTCGAGCATAACTGGACGCGTCTTGGGGAAATATTCGCGGAAGCAATCTTTCGCACAGATTTGGAACGCCATTTCCGAGCTGTCGACGTCGTGATAGGAACCGTCTTTCAAGTGAACCTTGAAACCCACGACTGGGTATTCCGCCAATGTTCCCTTGTCGAGCATTGAGCGGAAACCTTTTTCAACAGGCGGAACAAATTGCTTTGGAATGCGTCCACTGACGATCGATTCTTCAAACACAAACGATTCTTCAGAACCTTCTGGCAGAGGTTCCAACTCGCCGACGATATGGGCATATTGGCCCGAACCACCCGTTTGTTTTTTGTGCTTGTAGTTGAATTCGACTTTTTGGGTCGGCATTTCGCGATAACTAACCTTAGGTGCACCTACGTCAACTTCGATTTTGTATTCGCGGCGGATGCGTTCAACATAAATATCGAGATGCAATTCACCCATACCAGCGATGATGGTCTCGTTGGTTTCGTCGTCCGTAGAGACTTGGAAGGTGGGGTCTTCTTTGCGGAATCGCTGCAACGCTTTGCCCAACTTGTCTGCACTGGATCGTTCCCGAGGATTAACGGCCATTTTGATAACCGGTTCAGGAATGAACATGCTTTCTAATGAGCACATTTTTGCTTCTTGAGCATAGGTATCACCGCTTGCGCAATCGATACCCATAACGGCCACGATATCGCCAGCCGTTGCGGCATCAATTTCTTCGCGTTTATCGGCGTGCATTCGCACGATGCGGCTAAAGCGTTCTTTACGGCCAGTACGTTGATTGACGTAAGTCTCGCCTTTTTCGATGGTACCTTGATAAATCCGCATGTAAGTCAATTGACCATACGGGTCTTCAACGATCTTAAACGCCATTCCGACGAAGGGCAGTTTGGCGTCGGCCGACAACGGATAGGCTTCGGTTGGGTTGTCAAATTGTTTGGCTTTGATCTCTCGATCCAACGGTGTGGGCAAATAACGGCAAATCGCGTCTAGCAAAGGCTGAACGCCTTTGTTCTTAACGGCTGTACCCATGAAGACCGGGGTTAGACCTTGGCCTTGGCAAGCTTGCCGAACGACTTCGTGAATCAAGTCTTCAGGTACTTCTTCTTCTGCCAACAACATTTCCATCATTTGGTCGTTGTACATTGCCAAGCCCTCGAGCATGTCTTGGCGAGCTTTTTTCGCGTCTTCGAGCAAGTTTGCTGGAACGTCTTCTTCGCGGACTTTTTCGCCCTTCGCACCATCAAAATAAAGGGCTTTCATTTTGACTAGGTCAATCACGGATTCAAACGTCTCGCCACTGCCGATTGGCCATTGCATCAACACGGCGTCTGCGCCGAGTTTTTCGCGAACTTGTTTGACCACGCGTTTGTGATCAGCACCCGTGCGGTCCATTTTATTAATGAACGCCAAGCGGGGAACATGGTAACGCTTCATCTGGCGGTCAACCGTTAACGATTGAGCTTGAACGCCGCCGACGGCGCACAGCACCAGAATCGCTCCGTCGAGCACGCGCAAGCTGCGTTCGACTTCCACCGTGAAATCCACGTGGCCGGGAGTATCGATTAGATTGATATAGTGGTCTTCCCACTGCACACTGGTTGCGGCACTGGTAATAGTGATCCCGCGCTCTTTTTCCAGTTCCATGTGATCCATGGTTGCGCCGTCACCGCCACCTTTGACTTCTTCGATTTTGTGGATTCGGCCGGTGTAGTACAGGATTCGTTCACTGAGCGTGGTCTTGCCCGAGTCAATGTGAGCTGAAATCCCAATGTTGTGTAATTTGTTCAAGTTCATCGATACACCGTCTGAAAAATTCCTCAAAATCCTATAATGCGAATCTTACTCTACGACCCTGGACTGCATGACCGCCATGCAATTCTCGAGAGGATGAGAGTACAACCGCAAATGCGTCGCTAGCCCAGCATTCCATAGCCCATCGTAAGTTCGAGGGTCACCATAATCAGGCCGTGATACAGCAAAACCGCTATACAGCCAAACCTACGGGGACGTTCGAATTATGTCACTGGATTATTCTGCTGCGACACCTAGCTCAATCGAAATTAATCCACTATTTGGACCAACGATTGACAGCAAAGTTCGGCAAACGCCGAAGCTGGCAAGAAATCCATCCAGTCTAATGATAATTAAATCGCGGTTTGGAGAAAGGCCAGTTTGCGGGATTTGTCGCGGTTAACATCTTCTAATTACCCAATTTAACGGTTGGTTCACCGTGTCTTGGTCGCCCGAAACGCGCAATCAACCAATCGACAAACAATCGCGGTGAAACGCTAATCAAACGAAACGGTCCGACTTTGGGCGATTTACGCGCCCGCTAGCGGCCTTTTGTGGGGGGGGTGTTAACCAAGCTAACCAGTCCAGCGCCGTTTCAGGGGGGCCATGGGATCGCACGATGGTCCCAAGAAACCTCAATTCGATCTCAAGGCGTCTGCTTGGATTGTATTGTCAAGGAATTAATAATTTTTCTGGATGCCGACAAAAAATCACGACTTTGCAGATTGGACGGTTTCGCAATGCAGGTAAAACAACCTAGCCTACTCAGCTGTCCCACCAGCTTCTCTTCTTGCCTTGCGGGATGATCTCGCGCTTTTGATATACTAAGCCGGTCAAAATGGCGGTTCGAGAAAATCACCCTGAACGAAACGAATGACTATTTATGTTGAGCAGTCGATTGATAACCGTGATCCTGTCAGCGGCCAAAATGTTGATCCTATGGGTCTCGATCGCCGCGATCGTGGTCGCGTCGCCACAACCTGATACCTGGAGTGAATTTCGTGGCTCTGGTGGACGCGGAATTGCCGAGCCAGGCAAATATGTTACCGACTGGCAAGGCGACCAAATTCAGTGGAAAATCGCATTGCCCGGTCGCGGTTGGTCGTCGCCCGTGTTGAGGGGCGAACAAATTTGGATGACGACGGCCGTCGAGAACTCAAATGGCGGAATCGAGCTGCGGGCTCTGGCCGTAGACCGGAACCAAGGACAAATCTTGCACGATATCGAATTGTTCCAAGTCGCGCAGCCACCGGCCCTTCATCCCCAAAATAGTTATGCATCGCCCACGCCGGCCATTGTTGGAAATCGGGTCTTTTGTCATTTTGGAACGATGGGAACTGCGGCCATTGACGTCGATACAGGTCGCGTGGCATGGCGACACAATGAGTTTGAATTGGACCATGAAACGGGACCCGGGTCGTCGCCGGTGGCCTGGAATGACAAACTCATCCTTCATTGTGATGGGACCGATCAACAATTTATTGCGGCGTTAAATCTTGCCGATGGTCGCGTCGCTTGGATTCAAAGACGTTCGGGTGAATTGCACCCTGAAGGCATGATGAAAAAAGCATTTGCCACGCCTATTGTGGTTGAAATCGAAGGCCAGCCGACCATTGTTTCGCCCGGTGCCAATTGGTTGTACGGATACGAACCCGAGTCAGGTACGGAATTGTGGCGGATCAATTATGACCGGTTGGGTTTTAGCAACGTCCCGCGACCGTTGTTTATTCAAGGCAAGATTTTTGTTTGTACAGGATTTAATAAACCGGCCGTTCAGGCAATTACCGTGACGAAAAATGCTCAAGGCTGGGTGGCACGTCGCGATTGGGAATACGATATCCAAGTTCCCACCATTCCGTCGCCATTAGTCGTCGATCAACGGTTATATATGGTCGGTGACCGAGGCATCGCCGCATGTATCGATATCAATACCGGGAAATCATTGTGGCAAAAACGCTTGGCGGGCGATTACGCTGCCTCACCGATTCATGCTGGAGGGAACTTATTCTTTTGCAATCGCACGGGAAAAGTAACCATAATCAAACCGGGCGATTCGTTCGAAGAAATAGCCGCGGCCGAACTCGATGGCCCGATACATGCAACTCCGGCCGCCAGCGAAGGGCAATTTTTTGTGCGAACCTCCGACTCGCTTTATTGCATCGGCTCACGCATCGCTGCCGGCGAATCCACACAATAAAGCTAAAAAACCAAAAAGCTCAAAAGCTGAAAAGGGCTTAACGGTCGGCTGGCCATGATAAATGGGCGAACCAGCTTGACGGATTCTTGCTAGCGGCTGAACTCAGGTTGACTTGAAGGCAACAAATTTGCTAAATCCTGCACAGCGTAAACCGATGAGCAACAAGAACAACCCAAAGATCGACGCCAGGAGTTGGTTGTGGGGCTATTGTCAAAAATCACCAAACCCACTCTGAAGCTGTTCCGCAGTTCTGAGCCGATCGAAGCGAATCCCCTTCCGGGACGTCCGCGTTTGATCTTTGTGTCTCACGAAGCCTCGCGCACCGGTGCTCCACTGATTATTTTGAACTTGATCAAACAATTTGCCGCAATGGGCGGGTTGAATTGTGAGACGCTGTTGCATAATGGTGGAACGATTCTTGATGGGTTTCGTCAATTCGGGCCGACCGACGTTTTGAATTTGCCGCGTCAAGCAAGTGATGAGCTCACGCGGCGGGTGAGCAAAACCGTGATGCGTGAAAAACAGAATTTACCGCTGGTCGCCATTTGCAATAGCATGGAATCTCGATTTATTGGCGCGGCTTTAGCAGGCTTGGGTATTCCGGTAATGTCTTTAATCCATGAATTGGCGTCATCGTATACGGTCGATGATTTTCAAATCGTTTACCAGTCTTCGCAGAAAATAGTGTTTCCTGCAGAAGCGGTCCGCAATTCGGCAAATAGCAAAGTGACATTGCCCATTGGTAAGTCAGTGGTATTGCCACAAGGATTACTAAATCCAGAATTTGGACAATCGATTAGTGCGGAGAAAGCTCGCGAACAAATTCGACGGGAACTGAATATCCCAGAGAAGAGCTTTTTAGTACTGGGATGCGGAACGTTAGATTTACGAAAAGGCATCGATCATTTTGTCAATGTAGCGCGGGCCGTTCACCGCCAGTCGTCGACAGACCGTCCCCTTCATTTTGTCTGGGTAGGCGAAGGACCGCGGTGGACTCATTCTCCATTTCATTATGTGCGAATTGATCTCGACAATTCTCCCGCCAAACCATTTGTGCACTTCATCGGTGAACGCGCAAACGTTGAGCCGTGGTTTGTTGGAGCTGATGCGTTTTTAATGACTTCGCGCGTCGATCCATTTCCATGTGTTATTCATGAAGCCATGGCCGTGGGGTTACCAATTTTGGCTTACGCCGAATCGGGCGGGGCTGCTGAAGCGCTTTCGGACGGTGCGGGATTGATCGTACCGTATGCGGATTATGAACAATCGGCTGCGGCACTACGACTGCTCGTTGACCAACCCAATGTCGTTCGAGCCATGCGTGAGAAATCTAAACAACGCGTGGCGACGAACTATCGGTTCAGCGATTACGCACAACGAATCATCGATCTGGCTAACAGCATCGCAACTCAACATCCAAACGCTTCCAATCGCATTCGCGCCGCGGCCTAAGTTGTCCGCCGCCCGTCGTGGCCGCCGGTGTTTCACCGGCGGCGTTAGTGTGTGGCCGCCGGTGTTTCACCGGCGGCGTTAGTCTGGCTGCCAAAAGTAGTTCCCAGCCAAAAAGCTGGGAAGGTCGCAAAGTCTGTTGGATAGACGTCACTACATCAATGACCGTTCCTGTTTCCTTGTCAGCGAAGCTTTCGGCTAGATGGTTGGAAAGCTGCACGACTTCTTCACCCGTTGCACGAAAAATTTGTTGGCTAGAATTTAGGTGTGCTGCTTGGCGCGCGCTTGGCACGATACGCACGTTCGCCCAGTGTCGGCCGAACCTAAAAACGAACATGTCGTCAGTATTTGCGAAGCAAACCGTCTCTACTCCGCACGGTTTTTTTCAATACAAATCCGATAAGGCTCGCAAAGGGCGCGCATTTGTGGGCCGCATTTCTTTCGGCCCGGTTGGCTACTTTCCCTCGGTTGCTTGTCAAAATGTCGCGGCACATCTTTTCGGCATCCACTTTGCGTTGACGGGGTGCCTTACGGAATTTTCTTGTTTGTGTGCCAACAAAACGCACACCGTAAACAACTGGCAAACTACCGGTAGTAACAAATATCAGGGCTGATCAGGAGTCAATGTGACATGTCGGTTTTAGACCCCACGAGTACCCAAAAATCCGGTCATCAATTGACTGTGGATGGTCGTCAACTGGAGAGTTTCTCATACGATGACAATATAGTGCGGATGTTCGCCTTGGCCACCGTTGTCTGGGGGCTTGTTGCGTTCTTAGTTGGTTTGATCGTGGCCTTGCTGTTGGTCATGCCGCAATTGAGTTTTAACCTGCAGTATTTGAGTTTTGGTCGTTTGCGACCGCTCCATACTAACGCCGCGATTTTTGCGTTTGCCGGCAATGCAATTTTCGCCGCCATTTATTACTCCACTCAGCGCCTTTGCAAGGCGCGGATGTGGAGCGACACGTTGGGCAAGCTTCATTTTTGGGGTTGGCAATTAATCATCGTTTGTGCTGCCTTAACGTTGCCGTTGGGGATCACGCAAAGTAAAGAATACGCTGAATTGGAATGGCCGATCGATCTGTTAATTGCGGTTGTTTGGGTAGCGTTTTTTGGTGTTAACTTTTTCATGACGCTGGCCAAGCGTCGCGAACGTCATATGTATGTGGCCCTATGGTTTTACATTGCCACGATTGTGACCGTGGCGCTGCTGCACGTGTTCAATAACCTTGTCGTTCCAGCAGGCTGGTTGAAGAGCTATTCGATTTATGCTGGTGTGCAAGATGCGTTTATGCAATGGTGGTATGGTCACAATGCGGTGGCTTTTTTCTTGACCACACCGTTCTTGGGGTTGATGTATTATTTCTTGCCGAAAGCCGCTGAACGCCCGGTTTTCTCGTACAAATTAAGCATTATACACTTTTGGTCGCTGGTGTTCATTTACATTTGGGCTGGCCCCCACCATTTGCACTACACGGCCACGCCTGCGTGGGCTTCGTCTCTGGGCATGGTGTTTTCGTTGATGTTATGGATGCCCAGTTGGGGGGGAATGATCAATGGCCTGTTGACGCTTCGCGGTGCGTGGCACAAGGTGGCCGCGGATCCTGTACTCAAGTTCTACGTAGTGGGAATTACATTTTACGGCATGTCGACCTTTGAGGGGCCGATGTTGTCGATCAAAAGTGTCAATGCTTTGACGCACTATACCGATTGGACGATTGCACATGTGCACGCCGGAGCGCTCGGTTGGAATGGTTTCATGACGTTTGGCATGATCTACTGGCTTGCGCCGCGGATTTTCCAAACCAAGTTGTGGAGTACGCAGATGGCGACTTGGCATTTTTGGTTGGGCACGATTGGCATTTTGCTTTATATCGTCCCGATTTATGTCGCCGGTTTGACACAAGGGTTGATGTGGCGTGCTTTTGATGCCAATGGCAACTTAGCGTATCCCGAGTTTATCGAGACGATCACTTCGGTGATTCCAATGTGGTGGGTGCGAGTGATTGCCGGAACTTGCTATTTGCTCGGCATGGTGATGTTAATCATCAATTATTACATGACTTGGCGAACCCGTCCGGCAAAATATGAAGAACCCATTATTCAAGCGGCACCATTGGAGAAAAACTATGTTGATCCGCCCGCACCAGCTCCGCGAATTGATGGCGTATTGGATATTGCCAAAAAGATTGATGTCTTCAATCAAACTGCTTGGCATCGTCGTTGGGAACGGTTGCCATTAACATTCACCGTGTGGGTTACGATTGCCGTGGTAGTGGCATCAGCATTTGAAATGATTCCAACGTTTTTGATTCGTTCGAACATTCCAACGATCAGCACCGTGAAGCCATACACACCGTTGGAATTGGCCGGCCGCGATATTTATGTTGGTGAAGGTTGTTACAACTGCCACTCGCAAATGATTCGACCGATGTTTGCCGAGACCGAACGTTACGGGGAGTATTCCAAGCCGGGCGAGTTCATTTACGACCGCCCATTCCAGTGGGGATCGCGGCGGATTGGCCCCGATTTAGCGCGTGAGGGTGGACGTCAAAGTCATTTATGGCATTTGGAACATTTCCGCAATCCGACAGAACTTAACAAAGGTTCGGTGATGCCACCCTATCCGCACTTGGA
>JBGSMY010000053.1:0-39985 GCA_041739975.1 Pirellulaceae bacterium | reverse complement strand
GGCTGACAATAACTGCAGCAATCCCACAACGGCGGGTGTACTCAAACTAATCTCCTTAATGGTAAACTACATTCCGTTAACTTCAGACAGCCATTATACGAATCAAATCCGCGCAGGTTCAATTAATGATTAGCCCTGGATCGGGAAGCGTCATCAATCGTGGCCAATCGACTCGAGAAACCGGAAGATCGACCCCAGCCAGTCACTAAAATTCCGAGATAACCTGAAATGAAGACGGCTAAGGCGGCGGCGCTGGGACTGCTGGAACTTTCAGCACGGAATTGTGAAACAAAAAAAGGTGGAAACCCGGACGGGCTTCCACCTTAGATATTGAGAACTAGTTGACGGCTTTTACAGGATTGCCAGTTACACGTTTTGCTTAGCGGCGGCGACGAATCGCAGCTCCGCTTAAAACAACAGCCAAACCAATCAAACCCATACCAGGTTCTGGAATGCTGGCGATATTGTCAATCAGAACGGCCGAATCAACAACGCCGTCTTGGCGATCAAAAACGCCGAAAACAATGTTGTAAGCCGTGTTCGGATTCAAATTAGTAAAGGTCGTGGTTACCCAACCGGTATGGCTACTAAACGCCGATCCAGAGCCTGCGAAGGCCGAAAACGTGTCTAGAAATGCCGAAGCAATAAGGTTACCAGACGTATCCCAGACGGTGGCAAACGCCACGTCATTGAAGGTTGGGTTTTGCAAACCTTCATTAGTCATGAAATTCCAATCAAAGCTCATGCCAGTTTGTCCGGCACCTGATGTGAACGATTGGAATAAAACAGCACCTTCCGTTGAATTGGCAAACAACGTACCGATACTGTTGGCTGGAAGTCCCAAGAAACCGCTTAAAACGGCGTCATGGACTACAACTGGCAAAGAACCGGAACCCGAATTCAAGTAAGCCATTTGGCCACCTTCGGTTGGCACTTCGCCGTCCAGCGAAGAAACTGCCGAGTTAGGACCAACTGTGGTCCAATTGCTAAATAGCGATTCAAAACCGCCGTTCATCAAATCTGCTTGAGCATTGGCAGTGAATGCCAAGCAAGCAGTGATGATTATAGCGCGTGCAATGTTGCGAATCATGGCGATGCAAACTCCTGTAAAATTATCAAACGCGTCTTCATCTCGATCTCTTACCCCTTCGATTGCTACAGCAACCGTCGGTACTTATCTCTCAGATTGGTATTAAACCAATCGTTTTCTCTTCGTATGAACTTGTTCCCTTGAACTCGTTCGCTTGAACTTATTTGAATCAGTGGCAAACTGCTGCATCCACGTGCAGTTGGCTTGCAACCTGCTCCAAAACTTCGGTACATGCATTTTCGATAACCGTTAACACGCCACGAAAAGCATGCAGTGATTGGTTCACGGGGTCAGGCACATCTACCGGTTGATCACTCGGCAAAAAATCGCTTAACAACTTGAACTCACACTTGGGTTGTGAATGAACTCGGCGAGCAACCGCCAAGACATCACGATCCAGTGCAATCACCATATCGAATCGTTCCAAATCTTTTCGCGTGACTAAACGCGATCGATGGTTCATTCGATATCCTTTAAGAAAAGCCGCCCAGCGCATCCGCCAAGCTGGTTTTTCTCCGACACGATCATCCACAACACCCGCCGAATCGACTTGTATGTTGGACGACAATCCGCGTCTTGCAATCATTTTCTCCATCACACCCCGGCAGGCCGGCGAGCGACAGATGTTTCCTGAACAAACGAACAGGATACGGTACGTGTCGCGGTTCGAATTGTTCTCAGTCTCTACCAGCGATTTCGTTGTAACCTCAACGGTTCGCAACGGATTTCGCTGAAAACGAGTCATGATCTTCTGCTCCTCTATTCTTTGAGGCTCGTCTCAAAAAATTCAGGCAGCATTTCCGCCTACGAAAACTTTCTCGGTTTCCCTTCCGTTGTACTTCGATCAGAACAAATCCCATTCAAAGTAAATTTCCGCCAAACTCAACATTGCCTCAAATCAAGTTTTTGGCGATTCATGCATCCCGATCAGTTTTTGACAAAGATGTCGCCAACTGATTTGCAACTCATTACGTCTTTCCGGACTTCGTTCATGCCTTGAACTAGGACCGTAAAATTTTATGACTTGCTCCCACTCACTTTCTATCAAAACATTTTCTCAACTGACAACCCTGAATTCGCTTTTGAATACTCTCGACTTTGTCGCGAGTTTTCGATGCGAAAGCAGACGCAGTTCGTTCGCTATTTCTGCGAAACGTTTTGACATCTAAATCGAATTGTGCAAACTTCGATTCAGTCGGTTTCGAAACCGCGCCCTTCACGAACGCTCAATAGAGCCCGCGCCGAGTTAGTCCAGATTTACCGATTAATAAGATTAGACTTGAATTTTCTGTCATGTCAACGATTTCGACTGTGAATAATCCGTAAATTTTGCCGAAAAGGCAATCTGGGTGGACTACAGGGGGTAATTCCCTTGCCGAAAAACCGTTTGGTTTGGGTTCAAAACCTGTGCCATCGTCGCAAAAAACCCCTTTTTCCCACGTTTTATTTGACTTTTTGGCGAAAACCCCTGTCATCAACGTCACTCGCCGGACCCCTATTCAGGGGAGATAGCATCCACCGATCCCAACAATCGCCTCAAAGATTTATCAAAAATAGATTGGGGAAAAGTTGTTCAAACAGGGATCTGCAGCTCGGCAGGCAGTTCTTTCCAGAAATTTGGCAGGGGCGCAGTAAACGTCTGTCTCTGCTTGAGCCGGGGTATTTCAAATTCCAAATGTCGTGAATGCAGGGCGATCCATCGGGCGCGCTCATCGATCTCAGGCGGACCAAATGCCCGGCTGCTCCCATAAAGAGAATCGCCCAAGATTGGCCACCCGCGAGACCCCGCCTGTAAACGAATTTGGTGCGTTCGGCCAGTTTCCAATTCAATTTCGATCCAAGTCAAACCAACATTGTTTCCAAGTACTTGATAAGTCAACCGCGCTAGTTGCCCGTCGGGATGATCGTCGGCAACTATTTCAGATCGCGCTTCATCGGGAACTTTTCGCATCATGTCTTGCCACGTTCCGCGTTCTTGGTGGATCGTTCCCTCGACAACAGTCCAATATTTTTTGGCAACGCGGCGCGCCTCAAACTGCGAGGCAATTTTTCTAGTCGTATTGCGATTCCAGCCAAATACCATCGCACCTGAAGCGGGTCGATCCAAACGATGCGGAACACCTACATAATCTTGTTGGCCTTGAGTCTGTTGCTTTCGGAAATATCGCAATCGAAGTTCTAGACTATCGATTCCTGGTGGCGCTTGCGTTAATACACCACCCGGCTTGTTAATCACACAACATGTGTCGTGTTGCCACAAAATCTCGACGTCCAAGGATGGTTCGGCCATCAGTTATTCCTGGGAGTGTTCCGCATTAACCGAGCGGCTAATTGAACGTACAACCACCCCGAATGAACAGTGCTTAATACTGACACCCAAATCATCACCACCATTGCAATCATCCACGCATCCCAAGGTTGTATGGTTATTTCCATGGCTCGTGAGCCAACCTGAAGACTTGGTCTTTGCAAAACGATTAGGCTTAAAATGACCGCTGCGCACTGAAATACCATTTTTAATTTACCGGACATTTTCGCCGAAAAATCACTGCCGGCACTTTCGATAAAACTTCGGAGCCCGGTGATTAACAATTCGCGGCCGACGACGATCACTGCCATCCATCCGGTGATTCGTTGGTACCAGGGAAGAACTTGACTCATCGATTCGGCCAACAATACAAAAGCGCCGCAGATCAAAATCTTATCGCAAAACGGGTCGAGGATCCGACCTAGTTGTGTGATTTGTTGGTAACGTCTGGCCCACCAGCCATCAAGCCAATCCGTTCCCGCAGCCACGCAAAATAGTACCAATGCCGATTGATATGCCTGAAACGGAATCGCGACAAACAACAAAATGGACAACAATAATCGTGCCATTGATAATACGTTTGGCACATTCCAAATCACTTGTGATGGGTCACGTTGGATTTGCATATTAAGGCCTTTTTTCCAATGTCTGGCGAATGGTATTGGCAACGTGTTCGGCCAAATGTTGGGCCTGATTGAGATTAAAGGTTACCTGTTTACCTTTCCGCCAATTGACAAACATCGGCTGTTTTTGCTGGACGACGAATTGATTCAAATCGCAAACCACAATTGTCTGGTTTGCATCGATCAATTCTGCGGCCCATTGATTGAGCTCACCGATTTTGGCTGCCGGATTCTCCACTCGACCATTGCTTATATATCCGCTAGGCACCGGTGTCGTAGTAACCCATACCAGTTTGGCACCTGTTGCTTGTAGTTTTTCAATCCAGAATTCCAAGTTCTCACAGTAACTATCACGCGACGTTTCTAAGTCAGCCAATCCACAGTTGAAAACAATTACGTCCCAATTTCGATCGGTCAAATCCCAGGGACCAAGCCACTCGTCGAGCCGCGAAAAGTTCTCGCTGCCCCGACAATTTTCCGGCGGTCGATGAAAATTGAATTCTGGTCCGTATTTTTCTAACAACGTCCTTTGATAACTAATGGAAACTTCATCGCCCAAAATCAGGACTCTTGGCAGTTCGGGTTGATCCAATTGTTTTGGGTCAACGATACGTCGAAATGAAACTCGCTGTGCAATCCATTTGTCGTTTTCTTTAACCAATTGCGTACGCAATACGGTTTCAAATGGTCTAAGATCGACGATTGAAAACCCTGACAGTACGGCATCACGATTTCCCAATTCGGCTTCAAATTGCTGTTCATCGGTTTTAATAGTCACTCGCCCGTCATTGCTGGAATCGACAATTTGTCCCCGCATTGTCAGACTAGAGTTGCGGTCCAGGGCAACATTGTCGATAGATCCCGAGACCCAATCAAACGGTGTTCGCAAATCATTTTGTACAGCTCCGGGAAATAATCGATAACGACCTATTCGTTTGAGCGGATCTTGCATGACGCGTTGTTGTTCATTGGCATGAGCAAAAACGACTTCGATGGAGAGCACTTCGGGCAAAGGGAATACGTGACGATGAATTCCATCGCCACGATTATTTCCAAAAATTTGTTCTTGGATAAGTTGTTTTTCGGCCAATTGAATGCGAGGTCGATCGACAATCAAATCCACAGGCAGTTGCTCGGGCAAATAAATTTGCCGCGTTTCGCGGCCATTACTGACGACCACGCTGTATTTACGCCGTTCGATCACCGTTCCGGAAAAAGACTCTGTGGCTGAGACTTCGATTGGATGTTGCGGAACAGGAAGGGCCAAAAGTTCTGAGTTGATCCAATTGAAAACCACAAGTCCAACGAAACTCATTCGTTGTAACGATCGCCAAACACTTCCTGTCTTCATCACGATTTCTCCACGAGTCGGCCGGGGGCAATTTTTGGCAACCAATCTAGACGCCAGACGGATTTAAAAATATGGAGCTAAACGTCCAAGTTTCGTACTTCTAGGGCGTATTTTTCGATGAATTCGCGCCGCGGCTCAACTTTATCGCCCATCAATACACGAAACATATCGTCCGCTTCGGCCGCATTAGTCATATTGACGCGAATCAACGTTCGGTTCGCGGGATCCAAAGTGGTCTCACGGAGTTCCTCGGCATTCATTTCACCCAGACCTTTAAACCGGGTCAACGTCATGCCGCGTTCACCAGCCGCTCGAATGGCGCCAACCAATTCTCTTAAATCGTCGATGCCGCTGGCAACTTCGCCACGACGCAATATATATCGCGACACTTCGATTCCCGTTCGTTCTTGGGGCCAAAGTGAGTCAATTCCAAAACCTAGTGCTTCTAAGACCTTTAAACCATTGTTGATCGTGCGGACTTCGTTGAACTCGTCGAGTTTCACGCGCGATTTCAATTCGTCATCATCGGCGGGTGCTGTGTCTGCGGAGATTTTGCCGTCCTGAGAATCGCTTTGATTGGTAACAATGTCAGTTGCATCGTCGATGCGAGTGACCGACATTTCTCCACCAATTTTGGCTTCTTCTTGTTTGAGAAAATCATCGCGTTCTTTGACCGTCGAAAACCAGTAGTGTTGTTCGCCCAGGTAAACGTGATAGATGGGCAATCGACCTGTTTCTGGATTGATGCGTTCGGCATGGGTTCGCAGGTTAATACCCCGTCGCTCGAGCGCTATGATGGCTTCTTCAATGCTGGCCAGAGTGCGGCTGAGCGATTTCATTTCGTCGCCTTCGATCTTACGACCATCTTCGGTTTCCAGAGCGGAGTCTTCCAATCCGCGGGCCATAAGTTGGTTTTTCATTTCCTCTTCAGTTTGCACGTAGTACGTTTCTTTTTTCATTTTGACGCGATACAGTGGCGGCTGGGCGACATAGACGTGTCCCGATTCGATCAATTTATACATTTGGCGATAGAAGAAGCAGAGCAGTAGCGTACGAATATGAGAGCCATCGACGTCGGCATCGGTCATGATGATTATTTTGTTGTAACGTCGTTTCGCCAGATCTTGATCAGCGCCGATTCCAATTCGAATCGCGCTAATAATACTTTGGACCTCTTCGTTGGCCAGAACCTTGTCTTCACGCGATTTATAAGCATTGATAATTTTTCCGCGAAGTGGCAGGATTGCTTGAAATTCTTTGAGTCGGCCGCCTTCGGCACTTCCGCCGGCCGAGTCACCTTCGACCAGGTATAGTTCGCATTTTGTCATATCGTTGCTCAAGCAATCTCGCAGTTTTCCGGGCAATCCACCGCCGCCCAGCACTGATTTCCGTCGCACTTGTTCACGTGCTTTGCGAGCTGCTTCGCGTGCTTCGGCTGCTTGAATGCCTTTGCGAATGATGATTTTGGCGGCAGCCGGTTTTTCTTCGAGGTACTTTTTAAGAAACTCGCCGAAGGTGGAATTAACGAGGCCTTCAATTTCGTTGTTACCCAATTTAGTTTTAGTTTGGCCTTCGAATTGCGGCTCTGGCACACGCATCGAGATCACGGCCGTTAAGCCTTCGCGGAAATCTTCACCCGTTACGGCAATATCTTTCGGATATAAGTTATTGCTTTTGCCATAATTATTTAGACTTCGCGTTAACGCCGTTCGGAATCCCGAGACGTGGGTACCTCCCTCATGAGTGTTGATATTATTGACGTAAGAATACACTGTTTCCGTCAATTCGTTACTGTATTGCAAAGCGATTTCAAAACCGACGCCATCCTGTTCTCCTTTGAGGCAGATAACTTCGGCATGCAAGGCATCACTGGATCGATTTATATATTCGACGAATTCAATGATTCCGCGTTCATAGAAAAATTCTGTGCTATCCCCAGTTCGTTGGTCTTTGTAAGTAATTCGCACTCCGCTATTGAGAAAGGCGAGTTCTTGCAATCGTTTATGCAGCGTGTTGTAATCAAATTTAGTCGTTTGAAAGATTTGAGCATCGGGTTTAAAAGTGGTTTTTGTCCCTGTTTTGTCGGTTTTTCCCAAGCGTACAATGGGAGCCGTGGGAACACCGCGTTCGTATTCTTGTTGGAAAACGTGACCATCGCGATATACTTCGACGGCGCACCATTCTGACAAAAAATTAACAACCGTTACACCCACGCCGTGCAGACCGCCAGACGTTTGATAGACGCCTTTTTCAAATTTGCCACCGAACTTTAGCACCGTCATAACACCTTCCAGCGTGGATACTTCACGATCCATTTTTTCGCTGAGTTGGCGGTGAATATCGGTGGGAATACCGCGACCATCATCTTGGACTGTCACTGATCCATCATTGTTAATCGAAACTTGAACAGCAGTTGCAAAACCGGCCATTGCCTCATCGATGGAGTTGTCAACCACTTCATAGACCAAATGGTGCAAACCGCGGACTGTGGTGTCACCGATGTACATACTCGGTCGTTCACGCACGTGCTCAAGGTCAGACAAATGTAATAAATCTTCCGAGGTATATTCGGATTTAGGCTTATTACTATTGTTGTTACTATTAATATTGGGCGTATCAGTCATTGTTTTTTTCTCGTAGAAATACGATCACTACATGCCACCAATTTTGAATACAAGATTTTGTATTTTGGCATCAGGCAATAATTGTTTTAGTTGATGCAATAATTTGCTTTTTTCAAAAGTCAATTCTTGATTTGTAATACTGTCTTTAACGATCACTTCGAGTTTTCCACGATTGACACTCGTCACTCGTGTCCGATTGGGCCATCGCGTCTGTGTGAGACTTTGCCAGGCGTCTGCTACCTCTTGCGAGGACAATTGAACGGCGATCCCACGTTCGGTCACTATTCTGCCAACCAATCGCTTTAGATCGAGCGGCTGACGCGGAAAAACTCGCCGCTGTTTAATCAAATTTTGAGCTTGCTGAAAATCCTTTTGTGATTCTCGATTATCAATGGGTCGTTCCTCCATGGCTGATTTGCCTCTTTTGAATCGCCGGCACAATTTTTATGCTGCTGAATCCTGCTTTTATTTCAGAACTCAAACTTAGGCCGCGTGATCTCGCGCCAATGGCATGACCACATAACCGTATCCATCTGACGTAAAACAATAAGCGGCTGTTTCACTGTTTTCTACTTGCAGTGTGAATGTCATTTCTGCTGACAACGCTCTAAAGAAATCAGCCATGTAACGATTATCAAGCGATATCACGATTGGCGGTCCGTCATAGGTCACTGGCAATTTGACTTCTGAACTTCCCACTTCACTGGTCGATGATTTCAGGATCAACTCACCGCTTTCAAAATTAAAATCAATTCCTCGACTTTCGTCGCTTGTCACAATCGACGCTTGTCGTAACGCCGCATACATTGGCCCGACTAACAATTCAATGCCAATTGTATTTTGATTGCTAGGAATTACGTCTCGCCATTTGGGAAAGCGACCTTCGACCAATCGGCTAGAAAATTCGGTATTTCCCTCTTTGATTTGAATCTCATTTTCACCGAGTAGAATTTTCACGATGGCCTCGTCATCACCCAACATCCTTTCGATCAAATGGGCTGATTTGGCAGGTATAATCGTCATTGTATTGGGAGAGCGGGGTTCGCCTAATCGACCAATGGTGCCTTCCATTTTGGCCAAACGTCGACCGTCTGTTCCGACCATCGTAGCGGTGTGGTCGTTAATCTCCAACATCACACCGCCCAAAGCATAGCGGCTACTTTCCGTGTCGGTGGCAAAAATTGTGCGGTGGATAAGCCTTCGCAAGTTACCCGCTGGAATCTGAAAACAGTTTTCCGTGTTGCCAAATTCCGTTACTTGCGGAAATTCGTCCGCCGATGGACCTTGAAGCTCATAGCGACTATTTCGACCCCGAATGATAGTCTTGTCTTGTTTCGCCTCAATTTTCAACGTTTCATCGTTGGATTCGCGAAGCACCGATCCCAAACGCCCTACTGGTAACAGAACACTGCCGTCTTGACTGATCTCTACATCGTCCAGCACCACGCGAATGCCTACTTCGGTGTCAGTCGCTGAAACCGTCAATTTTCCTTGAGCCGCGTGTATCTTTACATTTTGCAATATGGCTTTAGGACTGCGGCTGGGCGCCACCGAGGCTGCGAGAGAAAATACTCGGAGAAATTCTTCGCGTTTGACTTCCAGTTTCATAACGTTTAATCCTCTGTTGGGGGTTCACCCCGATTGGCCTAATTAATAATGATGTAATATCTTTTTACAGAATTGTTAGTAATAAGCAGCTCGCAATTGTTGATAAGTGGACCTTGAAGAACACAAAACAACAGTTTTTGGCGGGTCGCTAATGTCGGTAGCATCGTGGAAAAATAGTCATCTCATTGTCAGTAACATGTTGGTTGATTGACGGAAAATAATCAGAATGTTGATTAAAAAATAATGTTGTTGATAACTCATCATTGAATTGACATCGGCTGAACACGCTTAGACAGTTTTTCAACATGCGGCGTCTCCTTCAGTCATTGTCTGCGGCAACATCGATTGGATCTTAGTCGATAACAAATGAACGCGCTGATTGAACACATGGTCAATTTGCTTGCGCTCATGGACTTTCTGATAAGCATGTATGGTTGTCGAGTGATCGCGGCCAGAAAATACGGCGCCAATGGCCGTAAAGCTCAATTGAAATAATGTGCGCAACAAGTAAATAGCGATCCCGCGAGCTAAAACTGTCGTTTGTTTGCGACTGTTGCCACACAATTCTTTGAGACTCAGTTCAAAATTTGCGGCTACCGTTTGACAAACGGTAGTATGAATTTTCTGGACTCGAGACGCTGATTCTCGTTCAGCGGCAATGCCTTTAGCCGCGTTTTTTTGGCGATTAGTCGAGGATTTTCCGGCTAATTGATTTAATTTAAATTGCAAAATTCGCTGATAAATTAGCGGCACGCTCCAGTGATTTTGACCAATTAAGTTGGCTTTCTGTTGAGTCGACAAATGAAACTGCAAACTGTGTTGCAACTCCGAAACGATATGTTCGCGAGCATTTTTACCCGGAATATTCAACGGCAATACTAAGCCCTGGCACAGTCGACTGGTGAGACTGTCGCTCAACTCGGAATGATTGAGCGGATGTCGGTCTATTGTAAAAATTAGTGGGATTTCTTTGGCCAACAACAGATCGATTAGTTTGACCAGTTGAGTCTGCGACAACGTTTGCCCACTCAATTGATGTAGATTGTCGATGAGTACTACCTTGGCCGTCAAAAAATGATCCCAACATTGTTGAACAGAATCCGTATCAACAGCCGAAGCAATCGATTTGGCAAAGTCAGTCGCTGAGAGCTGAATCGCAAAAGGAGCAGTTGAATTTTTCGCTATTGATGATTTGTTTGCTGAATTGCGAGTCGAATTTGATTTGGGCAACCCTGTTCTGGTTGGTTGCGAGCGAACCAATTCCAACAAACGCTGTAGAACAAGCAAAGCCAAGGTAGTTTTGCCCACCCCGGGAGGACCATAAAAAACCAAAGGCCAAACGTCTTTGGTTATCCAGTCCGAGTGCGTCAGCAACTGCAGTACCGCGTTTTCCTGATCGCCAATGTAATCAGGTAACAAGCATTTAGGAGACAATAATGATCCATGTCCATCGTAACTGCTAACGTCAACCGTTGCCCCCAATTGAGCTCGATTTGCCATCCGATCAGGCGCTAATCGATTGTCGGGGGCCTGGCCGTTCGCAGGGGGCTGAAGGGCAATTCGAAATGTCGTATTGGCAGCCGAAATAGGCATCATGGAAACTTGGAAATGGACCGACGTTCTTGCTCGCGAAACAATCTAGAATCTTACCAAAAAATCAGCATTTTGGCGATATGGCCCAAGCGTGCAAAGTGGGTCGCGTTATTTCCTCATTTCGTTGACAATTCCAGCGATTTTCGAGGCGGCCCACTCGACTTCTTCTCCTGTCGTCGGGCGTCCTAAACTAATTCTCACGGCACTGCTGAGAATATCATCGGCAACCCCCATCGCTTGCAGCACCGGTGAGGGTTCCGACGATCCACTGGCACATGCCGATCCTGTCGAAATGTAGATGCCGGCCACGTCACAAGCCAACAGTAACGCCTGGCGGTCAATTCCGGGAAATGCCAAATTCAGCGTATGTGGCAAACGGGGAACATCTGCACCCAGATGCACCCAGGATCCAGTCAAATGTTGGTCGATGATTTTTAGAAAAGATTGGGCCAATTGAGTCATTTCCGATTGATAACGCTGTATTTCGTTCAAGCCGATTTCCAAGGCGCATTGACAACCAAGAGCCAGCGCCACATCTTCAGTTCCCGGTCGTATCCCTTGTTGTTGAAAGCCACCATGTAGCGTTGGTGCGACCCCAACGTTTGCACGAACGACCAGGCCGCCGATGCCTCGCGGTCCATAGAACTTGTGGGCCGCAAAACTCAACATGTCGACTCCCAAATCGACAAATGACAGAGGAATTTTTCCCACGGCCTGAACCGCATCACAGTGGCTCAATGCCCCCGCCTGACGGGCCAATCGACTCATTTCGGCAACGGGTTGCATGACTCCCGTCTCATTGTTGGCCAACATCAAGGTGACGAGGCCAACATCTCCAATTGCCAAACGTTGTTCCAAAATATCCAGCTGACAGATTCCATTGTTATCGACCGGTATCAAAGCGCACCGGCGACCCGAGTTTAACAATGCTTGAACGGTATCCCAGACACTTGGATGTTCGATGCCGCACACGGCAATGGTCGGTCGATCGGATGAGTAGGTACCACGGATTGCCAAATTGTTGGCCTCGGTCCCTCCGCTGGTAAAATACAACTCATCGCAGTCCATTCCGCTGGATTTAGCAGCCAGTAACTGCAACATCGACCGCCGACAATTTTCCAAAATACGGCGCGCCCGCTGGCCCGCCTGATGTTGACTGGCCGGGTTGAGGTACCCATCACCATAGGCCTGAAAAACTGTCTGCGCGACGCGAGGGTCAATCGGTGTGGTCGAGTTGTAATCCAAATAAACTTGGCGAATCAAAGCTTATTCCCCGAATCTTCAGCCTCGGCGCTAGTCGATTCACCGGGTGGCAGAATCGATTTTATAATGGAATTCGGTTCGGGAATGGACGGCGTAATGGGGCTGGGATCTATGCCCCAAGCCTGTAGCAATTCCAGCGATTCCGGCAGAGCATAATAACCCAACGAACGTTGGATGGCAGTGATCTGATCAATGGTCGGTTGGGTACCCGCTTGAGCGACGGCGCGATGGAAACACTGTTTGCTGGCCAATTTCTGCAATTGGTCAGAGAATTGTTCGTCGGATAAATCGTCCTGTTGATCACAAAATTCAAATATCTCTGACAAATACAAATACATCGCATGGCGGGCAAAATCGGCAATGATCGGCCATAACACCCGTGCTCGCTGGGGATACTTGTTAGTCCACTGCAACCAAATGAATTCGTATTCATCATTTCGCCGCTCGATTTCCTGAACTAAGTACTGCGCATCACAATCGGGCGAATGGCGGGGCGTATAATTGTCCATAACCAAATCCCAACGAGTTTCCGTTGAGGTATTTTCACCAACCCATTGATCGTCGATTAACGTTTGCGAAAACGACGGTATGTCAGTGAGCCATCGATTGCTTAAGACGATTTGCGTTCCAGGGACACGCATATAGACGAATTGGCGGTGTTCGAAGGTGTCTGGCGAAAACTCGGTACCTGCTATGAAACTCAACGGGACAATGATAATTGCCAATAACGGGACAGCAACTACCAGAACCAAAAGAGTAATCCAAATCCAATTGCGACGTTTCTGCACGGCCACGGCGGTCTAAGTTGGGTTGAGGAACAACAGGAATCAACACGTTTTCAACGCTAACCTTAAAAATCTTTGCTTATGTTAGCAAAATTCGCCAGTCCTCACCCAACGAGTGGCAATTGTTGGCCCCCAATCCGCGATTTCTTGCGAAAAAAACTGCGAATTCTGGTTCGAGACAGATCAAAAAACATTTCAGCCGACGTTGAACTTGCCCGATACAACCCTTGCGGCAATACTTATCGGCTAACAGAAAGTTTGTAGCAATGAATTCGCTGACTAATTCCGAAATTCAAAACCCTGATCTCGCCGCGTTGCTGAAACGGGTCGAGGCGATTTTGTTTTTGGTACGTCAACCCATTGCCAGCCGTCGCCTGGCCATTATGGCCGAGCTTGAGGATGGCACCCAGGCCCGCACGCTCATTCAAGAATTGAACCGCCGCTATGATCAACATGGCAGGGCTTACCAAATTAAACAGGTCGCCGATGGCTACCAAATGCGGACACGCCCCCAATTTGCGCGATGGATTCGACAGCTTGATTCCATTCCGACCCCTACGCGTTTAACCGGCCCCGCCCTGGAAACCTTGACCGTAGTCGCCTATCGACAACCGATCATTAAAGCCGACATTGAGGCCATCCGTGGGGTAAACTGCGGCGAAATGTTACGGCAACTTTTAGAGAAAGGGCTAATCCGGATCGCCGGACGAAGCGACCAATTGGGATATCCATTTTTATATGCTACAACCAAACTCTTTCTGACCACCTTTGGACTCAAAAGCCTAGCGTCTCTGCCACGCAGCCATCGTTTGGCCGGACCCGGACTGCCGACCTCCAGTTTTGCGACGCCGCAACCGATCAACCCCAATATCGTCGAAACAAACCAACGCTCGGTCCCCGGGGAAACTAATTCTCCGCTTCCCGACAAAACGGAATCCAATATAATGGGCGATCGTTGATTTTTATTCCCGAGGAGGATGCCAAAGTGACCGTGTCTTTTTCTCCAAAGCGTTTTCCAATATTGCGGACCAAACGCGACTCATTGTGGTCTCATTTGGTACAGCCCATCGTTAATGTTGACGATGCAGATGAAGACGAAGATTTCGAAGACGACGAAGCAGTCGACGACGACGAAGTTGATGACGACGACGACGAAGATGAAGACGATTGGGACGACGACGAAGAAGATCTTGAAGAAGAAGATCTAGACGAACTCGACGAAGACATCGAAGAAGAAGAGGAACTCGAGGACGACGAGGAAGAAGAATGGGAAGAAGTCGAAGACGATGACGACGACGACTGGGACGACGACGAGGAAGATGACCTCGACGACGACGAAGATGACGAATGGGACGACGAAGAGGAAGAAGACGAAGAGCTCGACGATGAAGAAACCGTCGAAGAAGATGAGGAAGAAGACGAAGATTGGGAATAACAAGGCTGCTGCCCGGAAAAGGACGCCTTAAGTAACACGGACTTGGTCGTCATCTGGGGTGCAGGTAAGCCCCGTCAACGGATTTTTAAACGGTTCGGACGAAATCAAAATTCGAAATCCCTCGACCTTTGGTGTCGTGCCAGCCGACCCCGCCCAAAAATCAAACATAAAAGGCAACTCAGTAAATTTTCGTCTGAGTTGCCTTTTTTTTGCTTATCTGCGGTAACACACGCGCTTTTGCGGTCTATCTTCAGCGGCGACCGTCGCTTCTCCAATCACTTGTCTCCAAAGAGATTGTCATCGAGCCAAAAGGTGCGAAAACGCCTTGCCGCGAGCTAAAGGAACGGGATTTATTGAAGTTTGAAATAGAATATTATTCCGGGCCGCGCTTTGGTCCCAAGGGAGCGGTCACGGTTTCGGCAGTAGGCGCGGTTTGAGATTTCCATTGGCGGTATTGCGGCAAACTTACCGTCTGAAATGCAGTCAATTGCAATTTGGCTTCGTCGAGACGCCGCAAATCGTCTTTTGAAACCGCCCACACAATTTCATGAGTTGAAGTCAACACCTGGTTCTTCTTAAATCTTCCAGGTCGTTTGATCTCCAATTCAATTTTGGTCGGCACCCAACCATAAGCTTTGATTGCGGTATTTAATTGCAATCGAGCAAACGGTGCCATCCGCGTTGGATCCGTGACATTCAACCGGGCAAAGTGATCTAAATAATCGAAATAGATTGGCAACAAGTCTGAATTTTTGGGTTTCTCACAAGTAGCCGTGTAACGCAAGCGGTCCGATTCCAGCTTGACGGTCCCGGCGGCCAAATCGGCCACTTCGGGTTGAAATTTATCCACCAAATTCTTCAATTCGGGGTCTGCAGCCAACTGTCCGCGCAAGTCCTCAAGCATTTTACTAATTTCAGTCTGATCGACTTGAACTTTGACTTTGCGCGGAATGTCCATCAATACAAATTGTTGACGACGAAGATCCAACATTACGATCTCGCGGGCTTGGTCAAGGTTATTTGGGGCAAACGAAAAATCATAAATGTACCCCCCGTCGGCAATGGTCAAGGTTTCCAACACCGGACTGGTCTCATCCCCCGTAAACAGTTGCGTCTTAACACGAAACGATTGAGCGACCGCTGGAGAGCACGAATTTTCCATACACAACCCAATCCCCACAATCGCGAGAATTGCGAACATCGACCGAATTTGATCACCGTAGCCGCTTGCGAACATCGTTGTTGATCCCAGAAAAAATGGAATGTCCCGAAATATTCTTGGATTCCCTAGGTCGGAAAGACTAGTGATAATGTCCCTGTACGTCCAGCGAGATTTTTACGACCTTATTTCAGGCAGAACCCTAACAATGGAATGGAAATGCCCGCGTTGCCAAACCATTATTTCCATCAGTTCGTCAACAACGGCCAAACAACTGAAATGCCCAGGTTGCCAACAGAGCTACCAAGTTAAACCGCGAAAAAACGGGCCAATAGGAACTCCGGTCGAAGCTCAAAATCGTTCGGAAGACCCTAAAATTCCAGAAATCCCGCCACCAGCCCCGCGTCCCACCGGGAGTGTTCAACGCGCCAATCCACTCACTAAACAAGTAGAAAAAGCTGGATTGGGAGACCCACACACGACCAAAATTACTGCGGGAATGACCAAAACAACTGAGGGAACTTCCAGTACGACCGGGCTCAGCACGACCGAGCACAGTCCCGCCCATACCGCCGATACCGACAATAACAACCAGAAAGCCACGAGTAACGACAAAGAGTTCACGCCTAGCCATGACTCTAAACTGTTGACGGTCCGCGCCGAAGCTCGAGCTCGCAACAAACGACGACAACGTTGGACCTTATTTTATGCACTGCTCATGATAGCCCTCTGTGGCTCGGCACTGGTCTACCTTTACAACTCCCTCGATTTCGACGATCTTGCCCGTAATCTCAACGGCCAGCAGTCCGAGAACGCCCAAACTACGATCGCCACCACGGCTGTATCGGGCGAAAATGCTAGCAGTGGTCAGGCCGAGGAAGGTGTGGCATCCGAGAGTGTTAACGGCAACGAAGCTGCCGAGCCGAAAGAATCCCCGCGCGAATTGCCGCCAATCACACATCCACCTTATGGACTGATTTCGCTCAAACAAATGGAGTCAGTTTGGGACAATGTTCGTCCTTACAGTGCCCGTCTGATCGTGCATCGGGGACCACAAGTGTCGCTGGTTGCGGCCACAGTCATCGATGCTCGAGGATGGCTTTTGACTTCCAGGCAAGCGATTGCTGGGGCCACCCGCATTGAAGTCCAAATGGCGCCGCGTTCGCCGATGGTCGATTTTGATCCGACAACGCCACTGGATGACGTGCGGGGAATTATCGCCGAGTCAGCCGAATTGGATTTGATCGTGCTGCAAGTCAATCGCGATTTAATCAACATTTTTCGTCCGCTTGCTTTCGATGTTCGACCGTTGGTGGGAAACAAAGTGCTAGTCCAAGTTTGTCCGCCCGACGAAACGCGGTGGCCTTGGTTTCAAGAAGCGAAACTGCAAAAAGCGGTTGCGTTTGATTTACTCTCTGGCGGCGACCAGCAACAGTTGTTGTCGCTTGGAATCCCCTGGGACCTAAATCGTGTGACCAATCCACGCAGCACGTCGTCGAGTGCCGGTGCTGCACTCTATACGCCCACGGGCGATTTGGCTGGTATTAATACGAGTTGTGAATTAAGTTCAGGACGCGTGGTGATCGAAACTCTGGCGCTCGAACGGTGGTTAAATACTTGGACGTCGCAAGTCATCGCCATGACACCGTTGGTCTTAGAAAAACAAAACAAATCGGACGACCCCTCCGCCAGCCGGCCGGACGGCGGCGAATTGGGTGATCGGTGGTTGGAGCGTCTCCAACCGTTTCGTGAAAATCAATGGCAAATCGAGGACCAATCTCAATTTGCCAAATTACAAGCCATCGTTGTTGATCTTCACGATACGCTGCAATCGTTGTCTGCTCAATCCGAAAAGAGCCAAGTCGACATCGCCACCGAGACCATTTTATTGGAGGCAAAACAGGAAATATTCGCAGCATGGTCGAAGCTAGAGGCCGACGAGCGAATGAAACGCAATCAATGGGCTCTGGAGATTGCTGCCAATGGAAGCGGATTATTATATTGTGTGCAGGTACACATGCCGGTCATTGCCAGTCCGGAAATACAAAACCAACCGACGGTCACGCTGCGAATCGAAGGGACGGATCAATTTCTCATCGTTAAGACTGATCCTGAAGAACGCTTGCTAATACGATCGAGTCGCTGGTTAATTTGGGGGCAACGAGAATTAGGTCGTCCGTTGCAAATGATGGATGAACTCGGCGTAACGCTTGAGCCCGAACGATTTGAGGTGCTTTCTTGGATCGGTGAAATTCGATAGACTGACCCCATCGATTCCTTGGGTCGTGTTACGAATGATACGGGAGGCAATGCACTCCAAGTCAAGGAGTCTCTCACGACCCGCGGAACTCTTTTTGCGCGGAATTAATATAACGCCAGTTCGTATCAATTGCTAAGTGCGAGATCCATTCATGAAGTCTCAAAAAAAATTTCCATGGTGGCAAGCTTGGCGCTGGGAACTTCACTGGCAAATCATGGCCGGGTTACTTATCGGCGGTCTCATTGGTTGGACCTTGGCTAAAATCGCGATGGGCCAGGCTAATGCCGATCAGTCCGCCAATGAATGGATACAAAATAGTCGCGTGCGGCTGATTTGTGATGCGTTGGGAACCATTTTTTTGAACGGTTTAAAAGTCGTTGTTATTCCGTTGGTGACAAGCTCGATCATCGTTTCGGTTGCTGTGATTGGTCGTCGGCCTGGTTTTGCGAGATTGGGCATGAAGACCTTGTTGTACATCGGGATTACTAGCACGATAGCCATTTTATTGGGCCTGTTTCTGGTCAATCTCTTTCAACCGGGTGTCTCAAAGACGGGTGAGCCGTTGATGGACCCGCAGGCCATGGAGTCTTTTCGCGAGTCGTTTGCTTCAGAATCCAAAACCTTGAGCGATAGCGTGCAAAAGGAAACCACGAAAAGTGGCGAGTCCTTGTTGGAAAAAGTGCTCAGTATTTTCAAGCGGCTGATTCCGTCGAATCCAGTTCAGGCTATGGTTGAACTCGATCTGTTGGGCTTAATTATCTTGTCTTTAGTGACCGGATATTTCTTGAGTTTTTTAGCCGATGACTTGCGCGACACCATGTTGAGATTTTGGCAAGCCGTTTATGAGATTAGTTTTGGGGTTACCAACCTTGTCCTTAAATTTGCTCCGTTGGGAATAGCCGGTTTGCTGGGCAACAGTGTATCGATGAACTACGTCAAACTGGCCAGCGATGGACGGATTAGTGAGTTTGTTGGCGCGCTGACGGTATTTGGATTGGTAGCCGCCGCATCTTTGCTAATTCATTTGTTTGTGATCCTGCCGGCAATCCTATGGCTAATTACTCGACTTAGCCCCATTCGCTTTTTTAAAGCCGTTTCTCCCGCATTGTTGACCGCTTTCTCGACATCGAGCAGCAACGCCACGATTAGTGTTTCCTTGGATTGTGTCGAAAACCGAGCGGGCGTCTCCAAAGAAGTTTCGAGTTTCATTATTCCGGTTGGCGCAACGGTCAATATGAATGGCACAGCGCTCTATGAATGTGTCGCGGCGATGTTTGTGATCCAACTGTTCGGGTTGCACACCCAAATGGATTTCGCCGAACAACTTATGGTCGTTTTGATCGCGTTATTGACAAGTGTTGGCGTGGCTGGCGTTCCATCGGCTTCGCTAGTCGCGATTGTGATCATTTTGGATTCGGTCACTCGCCAGCTGAAGTTGGGATTTGACCTTGCAGATGCATTGCCCATATTGCTGATTCTCGACCGCCCGCTCGACATGATGCGGACCGCAGTCAATGTCGCGGGGGATAATTTAGGCGCCGTGTTGATCGCCAAAACGGAAGGCGAGTCACCTTTGTCCGACAGGTCTCCCCAAGCGCCATCGTCGACGTCCTGATCTCAATGCTTAGCGAGAAATTTTCAAGTCAATGTTTTCGGCGACGGCACAGAACCGTGTCAAATAAACCAAGGCAATGAAATCGTACAACCCATGGGCTAATGCGGGTATCACCCAATTTCCAGTGACTTGAAAGATTACGCCAAAGTATACGCCGACGGCGGTTGCCCAAATCAAGTAAGTCCAACTCAAAAAGTGAGCCAGTCCAAACAAGATTGAGGCGACGGCGATGGCTATAATCCCACCCCCATACCAATTGCTGCCGAAATGCGCTAAGCCGCCTTGGAAACTCCAGCGGAAAAGAAGTTCTTCACCGATGCCTGCCGCAATTGCAACTAAGACCAACTGGAACAAAGTCATTTGTCCGAACATCGTTTGCAACAAGGGCACATAAGTCTGCCGAAATTGCCGTAGCGGTTTCCAGCGAATTAACTCAAAGACAATTAGCATGACCACAAGGGGTACAGTCGCCAGTAGACCCAAGAGAATCCAGCCCACCCAATGTCCGTTAAATCCAAGCTCCCAACGAGGTGAGGTTGGCCAAAGTGGTGCTGATGGATCGTAAAGTCCCAACCAGGCGAGCCAAAGTCCAATTGCGCCGAGGCCAGTTTCAAATCCAAGTATCGTCGATAACTTTAAGGGTGAAATCGCGTGAGAATCGCTGGCCATATCGCTCGCAATGAATCGTCAGTGCTGACGGATATTTGACACCGCCGACCTACAGCCGATCGCGGCGATTAGCAGCCCAAGGTTTCGTCAATCGATTTTAAATTGAGTCGAAACCTTAGGCGGGATTTTCAAGAGCGCGTTTAGCTTCGCGATTTGTTGACGCCAAGATTGTGCAGCACATCCAAATGGCCCGGAGTCAGGTGGCGGATTTTGACGACCAATTGCTCTTTTTCATTATTGGAAGCCTTGACTAACTTGCGGGCAATTTTTGCTAATTTAACCCGGCGTTGACGTCGTCGACGAATTTCACGCTTGCGCTCACTACCTGCCGCCATAATCAAATTACCTTATCTATTTTCTAACGTTGGTTACCGGAAACAATTCCGAGGGAACCCACAAGTTTAACCTTAAGCCCGAAAAGGCCGCAATACGTTATAAGCAGTTTCGACCGATACAGTGCAGATTTTTTGATAACAGCGCGGTTTTTTTGATAACAGTGCAGATTTTTTGATCTTTGCCGAGGTAATCCGGTATTTTAGGTCTTCCGACAAACGAATTGGCGGCTGATTTTGCCTCAAAGCGTGCCGTCGAACAGATTTCGCTTGGTCTCGGGCAAAATGGTAAATTGCAACCTAAGTTCGCAATATAAAATGCACCGCCGCTGAGGACAGCGTCGGCTACGGTAGGTCAGCTACAGTAGGTCAGCCTGTCCTCAGGCTGACAATCCAAGGCTAAAAAATTGCAACAAAAGTTCGCATGATAAAGTGCGCCGCCGCTGAGGACAGCGGGCGGCTACAGTATGACAATCCCAAACCAAAAAATTGCAACCTCAAGCTGCTCGTATTTCTTAAACACTGCAAACGCCCAGCACTTAGCGCATTTGTATTTCGATCCATCAACCCACAATCAGCAACGATCAACCCACAACCCACTACCGAACGAACCCAGAAAATAGACCAGAAAATAGATTAGTCGATGACCACGATTCGGGTCTGGACTATAAGTGACCATCCTCCAGCTCGAGTTCACAAACAAGCTACAAATAAAAAATAAAGTCTGCCTAAAAATACGATGCTTGTATGGCAAAAAATATTTGGCTTGGTGACTAGCCAATTTTTGCTCTAACCCGTCGGAATCGTCGAGCGGGAATGCAGCATTGGATTTGAGGAGGGCTATTCCAGGGGCTGCCAATACGGTTTGCGTTTTTGCAAAAATGCATCGAGACCCTCGCGCGCGTCACTCGTTTGTCGGGCTTCGGCCGAGACGTTCATCGAAGCTTGTAATTGTTGGATCACATCTCGCTCGCTCATCTTCGTCAAATGTGATTTTGTGATCGCCAAGGCCTGCTGAGATCCCGACTTGATGGCTTTTAACAAGTTATCGATCCGCAGACGAAACGATTCGTCGGGGACCACATCGTGGGCTAAACCGCATTGTAGTGCTTGAGCCGCACTCCAACGTTCCCCTGAGAGCAACAACCGACCAGCCGCCCCAGGACCCACGCGATAAACCAGCAGGGGCGTCACCATTGCGGCAGTGATGCCGCGCAGGGGTTCGGGCAACATAAAAAAAGCTGAATCGGCAACGATCACCAAGTCGCAGGCCAATACCAACCCAACGCCGCCCGCCACTGCCGCACCATTGACGGCCGCGATGGTGGGGAAGGGCAAGGTAAATACTGATTGCAATGCATCGCAGTAGACTTGGGAATCCAAACGCCATTGGTCGTTACAATCGCTGGCCGTGGCCCGTTGTTGCATTTCTTCCAGGTCCATGCCGGCGCAAAAAGAGGCGCCTTCACCACTCAAAACCAACGCGCGAATGTCGCTGCGGGCTCGGATTTCAGCTACGGCGGTTACGATTTCTTGTAGGGTTTCTCGTTTGAGCGCATTGCGTTTTTCTGCACGCGCTAACGTCAACCGCGCGACGTCGTGATCGATGACTAGTTTTGTAAATTGACCCATGATTATTCGGAAACCCTCAAAAAAGCTGACACAGGACAAATTTGGGTAAGGCCGTATTCTAAAAAGCTCGATCACCGCCGCAACCAACCATCTGAACTTTTCCGCATTTTTGGTGTATAACCAACCGTTTATTCTTATGAAGAATTGGCAGTCCCTAGGGCGCTTCCAATCGATTTTCGTCGCATCACCATTTAACAGCTGTTATCGTGACCATGAAAAAAGACAAAGTACTCATTGCAAACGGTCAAGGGTTTTGGGGCGATAGTTTGTTGGGTCCTATTCGGCTGGTAAACGAAGGGCCGCTGGATTATTTAACGTTGGACTATCTTGCCGAAGTGACGATGAGCATCATGCAAAAGCTCAAAAGTCGCGATCCGAATGCCGGCTATGCGACCGACTTTGTGCAAATGGTCGGTCGGGTTTTACCCCAATGCCGCGCGAAAGGAATCAAAATAGTGGCCAATGCCGGTGGCGTGAATCCACAAGCGTGCCGGGCCGCAGTGGCGGCAGTGGTAAAAAAACTGGGGCTGTCCGGTATCCGCATCGCAGTCGTAGAGGGCGACGATATTCTGGCTCAACTGCCCGACTTAATTGCCGCCGGCGAACCGTTTTTGAATATGGACTCTGGCCAGCCGTTAGCACCCCATTTACCACAAGTCAGTAGTGCCAATGTTTATATCGGTGCCGGCCCGATCGTCGAAGCATTGCAACAAGGCGCCGACATCGTGATCACAGGTCGCGCGACCGACCCCTCGGTGGTCGTGGCGCCCATGGTTTATGAATTTGGTTGGGACTTCAGCAATCACGACTTGATCGCTGCCGCTACCGTTGCCGGCCATATCGTTGAATGTGGCGCACAATGCACCGGCGGCAATTTTACCCATTGGCGCACGATTCCCAACATGGCGCGCATCGGCTACCCCGTAATCGAAGCCTCAGCCGACGGTTCATTTGTCATCACAAAACACGAGGGGACTGGCGGTCGTGTTACGGTTGAAACGGTAACCTCGCAGTTGATTTACGAAATGGGAGACCCCAGTCGCTACATTACGCCCGATGGCGTGGCCAATTTTGCTTCCATCCAACTCCAACAAGATGGCGCAGATCGCGTAAAAATTAGTGGCATCAAAGGCGGTCCACCAACGGAAACGTTAAAGGTGTCGATCGCTTACCACGAAGGCTACAAGATTATCGGCCAACTGACCGTTGCCGGTCCCGATGCTGTCGACAAAGCACGACTGTGTGCCGATATCGTATTTGAGCGAGCTGCCATGGATGGCTGTGAGTTTGCGGAAAGTGAACGAGTTGTAGAAATTGTCGGCACCAACGTTTGCCATGCCGGGATTATGCCCGCACCCGCAGAACCAACAGAAGTTATTCTGCGAATTGGCGCGCGAGGAACGGATCGCGCGAAACTCGATCGTTTGGGAATGGAAATTGTACCCCTCGTAACCAGCGGCCCGCCCGGTATCACTGGCTTTGCTGGAGGTCGTCCCAAAGCGACCGAAGTTATTAGCTACTGGCCCGCCTTGATCGATCGAAAAAAAGTCACAACGACCGTCTCCGTAGAAGAAGTTTAAGCAAAAGAATTCGGAAAAAGAGTGGCCCGGTAGCATCTTGCTATCTGAGGACACGTTTTTTCGTTATTTTGCTCGACGGGAGGGTTGGCCATGCCTTGGGATTATTCAGCTGCGGTAAAACATGCGCGCGACAACGCCGAGTCCACTTCAATATCGCGATGTGCGCAGTATACCCGCGAAGCCATAGAAGCGGGCGGCGTTACACTGACTCGAAACAACTCCGCGAAAGACTATGGTTCCAGCTTAACGGCCGTGGGATTCAACGAATTTCCGTTTCGCAAAGCCCCTTATGTTGTCGGCGACGTGGCGATATTTCAAGGTTTTACCGGCCACCCCCACGGACATATGCAAATCTTTGACGGCAAGAACTGGATCTCAGATTTTATTCAAAACGACTTTTATCCGGGCACGGCCTATCGCACGAACAAGCCAGCTTTTTCGATTTACAAGATGTCCTTAGGAAATGTTGTAATGCCTGACGACAGTATTTTTTAGTTGCGACTCAACAAGTCTGAGCTCGTGAGGCGATGAGCACCTAAAGATACTCAAGTGCTTGTTTGTGAAAACTCTTTTTGATGCAACCATTCGGCGTGCTTTACGGTTTGTTTGGAGCGCGTCCAATCTTCTAGCATTTTCCATTTGATTTGGTCGAGCGCCACCATTTGTTGAGGCGTCGCCGTCACCGTGGTTAGTTCCAAACGATGGCCATTAGGATCAAAGAAATAGATTGATTTAATGATCGCATGATCCGTCGGCCCTACGACCTCAATTCCCGACGCTTCTAACTCGCGTTTTGCATCCAAGAGAGCTTGTTCATTCTCCAATTGAAACGCAATATGTTGCACCCAAGTCGGCGTATTGGGGTCTTTGCCTTGGGGGGGAGAATTAGGCAATTCAAAAAAAGCCAAAATGTTGCCGTTGCCCGCGTCGAGAAATAAATGCATGTAGGGATCCGGCTCTTTGGTCGACGGCACACGATCTTCCGAGATCGCCAAAATAAAGCGCATGTTGAGATGCTTGGTATAAAACTCCACCGTCTCTTTAGCGTCTTTGCAACGATAGGCGACATGGTGAATCTGCTGTATCTTCATGCTGGTGATCTCCGTGGAAAAACACAAAAAGTGCGCATCTTTACGGAAGATGCGCACCGGCCATCACAAGTAAATTTTTGGTAATTTTCGCGAGCTAACTGCTTAATTGTTCGCGAACAATTTGCCAGCTATTTGATCGCAATCTTGCGAGGTTTTGCAGTTTCAGTTTTTGGTAACGTGACTTTCAAAACCCCATCTTTGAACTCCGCAGCCGCTTCAGCATCATTTACGGGACATGGCAATACCATGCTGCGGCTGAAGCTACCAAAGCGACGCTCAATTCGATGAAATTGACGCGCTTTATCGTTCTGTTCTTTTTCTTCTTTCCGCTCGCCTCGAATCGTGAGCACATTATTTTCAACATGAACGTCAATGTCGCCGGGGGCAACGCCTGGCAAGTCCATTTTGATCTCGACCGTTTGATCGGTTTCAATCATATCGATACGCGTGCCAAATGCTTCCGTCGATAATCCATGTTCTGAGTCAAACATCGATTCGAAAAATCGTTCGAAATCAAACAAGTCGCGAGGAATCCAAGGTGCCAATCCAAAAGGTGCACGGCGACGAACATTCGACTTGGTACTAACTGATTGTGACATCTGCAATTTCCTCCCATCAAGCAAACAAACTTCGTTTTAACCAATTCGGTCAACTAATACATTTTTTGGCTAACGGTGGGGGACGCTTCGAGATGCCCCCCGTCCGTCATGGCGTTCATAACGAAGTCGAAAGTTGCTCATGACAATTAAGGCTCGATGCAATTTGCGTGCCGAATGATAGGGATATCTGTCAGCCTTTGCTGCGAGGAACAACGATTGTAAGAGAGAGCCGAAGTACCTAAATTGTTTCGAAAAATCACTTCTTCGTTGCGTGCTATCAGGCGATCAAGACTGAGGCAGCCGGGCACGCTTCGAGCGCGCAACGCACGTACTCAGCGATTAAAGGCTGGCAGAAACTGACATGATGACACCGCGCGGACCTGACAAACTTTCAGAATGCCCGTAATTTTTGATTTTTTGGTTGGCGTTCGCATTTTTCAACAACCCCACAATGTTCGGCACACCAAATGCAAAATCGTTTTAATCGAACTGCTTTCCATCTCTGACGTACAACCTAAGAACTATGTCCGTCAAACTTCGGACAGATCGCAATCAAGTAAATCACGTTTTTGCTGGAGCAAGCAAATGTCGATTGTCCACGAACCTATGAACGAATTGATTGATCAACCCTGGCTGGCTTGGGACGACAGCAAAATAGCAAGCGAGAAGCAAATGTTACAAAAGTGGCATGAAATGCTGGAGTCCAGCGGATATTTTCGCGGTCGATCTCATTGCATTCAATCTCGATTCCGCGATGGCGTATTGCGGCTCAATGGCATCGTACCCACTTGGTACCTTAAACAAATCTTGCAAAAACTGGCCGCTCAATGTCCGGGCGTCAAACGAATTTCCAATCAGGTTCAAGTATTTGAGCCGTCACCCGAGATTGTCATTTGACGAATTGGGCCAATGAATTCGCCCCGCGACAAGCCTCAAAAAAGAACTCGCACTACTGCTTGTCGCCCGTGTATGGCGAAGAAAAAGATCGCTCGTGAAAAATCGCTTGTGACAAGCCACGTGGAACTTTGAGCGCACGTAGCTGGCAGTTGGAAAAACACCAAATGTTGCGAACAATTAATTCGTTTCAGTTCGCTTTTTCACAAGTATCCGAATTGGCTTTGGAGCCGATCAGAGGAATTGCGCTGAGACTACTGGCAGTGCTGAGACTGCTGGAGTTAAGGTTTTTAGCGATCTGACTTTTGACGCTGTCACCGCGCACGGGAATGTCATCAAACAAAATCCGACGCGGCGGCGTTTCTAAATCATCGTATTGACCTTCGCGAACTGCGTAAACGAACGCAAAGACCGCCGACAAAGCGATCAATAGCGCGATCGGCAAAGCAATGAAAATGACACTCATATCTCAGAACTCATCTTCCCGTTGACTTTTGCGGCATCGAGGGCAATACAAAAAACATCACAGCCATCATGGTTGCAGCAACTGCTAATAATGCAAAAATTTCGGTCATGACAAAAACCTATATGTCTAATGTTTCACACGCTCACCAAGACAATCCCAATTGGCCACACCGTTGTGGATCGAGTTTTAGAACTGTGGGGCTGTGTCACTGAGACATGGATCGCAATTTGTGTGCCAGAATCCAAACGAGAAAGCTGTAGGAAAGTTCCGAAAGTACGTTGCGGGTGGATCGTCTTGCGCCTAAGACGAAGTCAAATCCCAGCAAAATGTGTGTAGGAATTCGCGAAAAAACGCCCTATCGGTCGCTGTACCTCGGCTGGCGTTTAACCAGCGAATGGACCAAGCGAAATCAGCGAGTACAAATTGAAAAATCTTTCGCAAACTATCAATAACGGACAATCAGGGCTATTAACTAACCCTGCGATTTGAGCCGATCGGGCGCGCAGGGGCGCACCCAATTCGCACACTGAGTTTCGAAATCGCGTCAATTGGCGGCGTTGGAAGTGCGTGTTTCACGCCACCTGCCAAAGTCGCAAAACGAACGTCGTTCAGTTTGCTTTGTCGCTTACGACGGTACCGTTGATAAGGACGCCAACACAGTGCGTGGCGTATTCAAACGGATCGCCGTCGTACATTGCGATATCAGCGTCTTTGCCAACCTCTAAGGTGCCGACTCGTTCGGAGATACCCAGGATCTTAGCGGCGTCTACCGTGATTGTGGCTAAAGCTTGCTCAAACGTTAAACCGTGGGCAGCTGTCAAAGCGGCTTCGAATAAAACGACGCGCACTTTGGGAACGTAACCCTCGTAACCGCTTTGCATTGCAACTGGTATACCAGCCTCAACGAGTTTGCTGGCGGTTTCAAAACTGAGATTTTCATAATCGCCACCCGCTCGAATCATGGTCGGATGGAGAATCACCGGGACAGCCGCTTGTTTGATTTGCGGGATCATCAAATACGCTTCAGCAGCGCCGTCCAACCACATGCGAAACTTAAATTCCTCTGCCAGTCGCAACGCCGACGCGATGTCTTGCGCACGGTTGGCGGTAACCAACAGCGGCCGTTTTCCCGAAAGGACATCAACTAAGGCTTCTAGGCGCAAATCGCGAGAGGGCGGGTCGGCTGATTTGGTATTAGATTTTGAGCCATCTTGTTGGTCGGTTGCCGCTCGTTGTTCGCGGTCTGTTTGAGCCGATTCTTTTTCGGCGTTGGTTTCAACATTAGTTCGATTGGCCAGTTCAATTTTTTGTTGATACTCTTGAGCTTTGATCAGTTCTTGCCGCAACATCGAGATTTGTTTGCCGCGCGTACCCGGAGATCCGCTGCCGCGAGTTGCTTGTGGACCAATGGTTGCCAAGACGGCAGCGCCATCGACGACTACGGCTTGTTCAGCGGTGTCGCCAATGGTTTTGACGATCAAAGTTTGCCCTGACATTAACTCGGACGCGCCGTGACCCGTATGAAGCGTTGTGACTCCAAACCCGCGCAAGTAACCAATGAGTTCTTCGCGAATATTAATGGCATCGATTGCCCGCATTTCCGGTTGAATGGGTCCGCTGCGATCTTGTTGATCTTGATCGTGAGGTTGATTGTACATGCCGGTCAATCCCGCGGTTGCATGGGCGTCGATTAAACCGGGCGTGACAACTTTGGCCGTCAAAACCTGGTATCCCTGGGGAATGCGGATATCATCGGCCGCTCCTACTTGGGCGATTTTCCCGTCGGTGATGATCACCACACCATTGGCAATCGGATCGCCGGCCATGGTAAAAACCTTGTCACCTCGAATCGCAATTTGACCGCTCAACGAAGTAGTGGTTGCGCAGGTTATTAATAGTGCAGCGCCGTAAACGGCCGCGGCCAACGGGCTGAAACGCATCCGATTAGTCATTGTTCATCTCCCAGCCAAGTTGGCGTATCATCAATTCGTGAAAACAGCAAAAGTAGGGCGTTTGGTCATGAGTTGCCCCGTAACCTCCGACCGCATACAACCGATCGCTCGGATTATTGCGATCAAATACTCGTTGACCTTCGACCCAGGTTTCCCAGACTTTGGAATAAAGGCTCAACGGGTCTCCGTCCAACACAATAAAATCAGCGTCTTTCCCGACCGCCAATGAGCCAGTACGGTGGTCGAGGTCCAACATTTTGGCGCCGTTGATTGTCAATGCCTTGAGCGCACCGGCACGAGTCATACCGCCGCGAACGGCCAAAGCGGCCGAGCGAAAAAACAAACGCGAATCGGTGATATAGTCATCTGTATGAAACCCGACCAAAACACCAGCTTTTTCTAAGATAGCGCCTGTTTGAAATGACAAATCAACCGCTTCCATTTTCCCACCAGGGCTATCGATCACAATAATCGAACAAGGGACACCCGCGGCGGCAATTTGATCGGCCACTTTCCAACCTTCGCTAACATGGTGAAGTACGACGCGAAAATCATTCTCGACCGCTAAACGCAGAACGGTCATGATGTCGTCATGGCGATGGGTGTGGTGGTGAACCACGCGACGTTTTTGAAATACTTCTTGCATCGCCTCCAATCCGAGATCGCGCGGCGGTAGTTTGGTGGCATCACCAGCCGCTTTTGCGACCTTATCGCCATACTCGCGTGCACGAATAAAGTGTTGACGCACAAGAGCGGCCGATTTTCCGCGAGTCCCAGGGAAAACGCCGCCACCTTCGCGAATAGGATTTGTGCCATTTGCCATCTTCATGCCGCCCATGATCCAGCCATCCTCGCCGCGAATCATCAGATCGTCGATTGTTTCGGCCGCACGTAATTTGACATAGATGGTTTGACCGCTGAGCAAATGGCCTGAACCAGGCATAATGTTGAGGGTTGTTAAACCGCCGGCCAAAGCTCGCTTGAAACCCGAATCTCGCACGTTGATCGAGTCGTAGATGCGGATATCTGGTTGAATGGGATGGCTGCTATCCGCGCCGCCGATTCCGCCCACATGGCTGTGAGTGCAAATGAGGCCGGGCATGATGACTTTGCCACGGGCATCTACTCGCCGCGCATCGGCCGGTATGTCGACTTGGCCATCAGCGCCGACGGCCAGAATTTTTCCGTCGCGGACCAATAGAGTGCCAGGCTTAAAGTCGGCACCTTCCATGGTCAAAATTTCGGCGCCCGTCCATGCGACCGTGGTCGACTCGGTTGGGGATTGAGCCAACAAGGGTTGGGCGAATGGGATGCTGACGCTGGCGATAATAGCCAATCGCAATGCGTCCAAAAACAATTTCATCGGTGCCGCGGAACGATCGTCCGCCCTCCGTTTTTTAGTCGATGAACAATAAATCACAAGATATGGATTATGATTGGAGCGAGTGAGGGTTCCAAGTAGTGGTGAGTCGGGCGGGGTACTTAGCCACTAAACGTTTGCTCCCGCCGCAAGCTGGGCAGCGTGGGCGTCTCCCGTAGCCGACGCTGTCTACCGTAGCCGACGCTGTCCTCAGCGTCGGTTAATGTAGCCGTCCGCTGTCCTCAGCGTCGGAATAGAAAGCTTTCTTTATTTTTGTTGCCAGAAATTAGTCGTCGATTGTCAGCCTGGGGACAGGCTGACCTACGTAGCCGCTGTCCTCAGCGACGGTTAATGTAGCCGACGCTGTCCTCAGCGTCGGAATAGAAAGCTTTCTTTATTTTTGTTGCCAGAAATTAGTCGTCGATTGTCAGCCTGGGGACAGGCTGACCTACGTTACCGCTGTCCTCAGCGGAAATACACGCTGGGAACTCTTCGCCGCCAAACCCCACTCTTCGCCGCCAAACCCCAAGTTTCGCCACCAAATGCCCACTTTTACCAGCAAACGCAATTTTATTTCGGGAACCAGAAACCCGTAACAAAGCCAATTAAGATTCCGACACAAATACAAATCAAACAGGCCAAGAAACAAGCCGTCAGGCTGACGGTAATACGGTCTTTAGGTAGATGGCCTGCACTGTGAAGTTGGCGGGCTAAACTGGTGGGGAAACTGCCGTTGCCGGTTACATCTCCGCCGAGAAACACTCCCGATCGGCTTTTGTCTAGTTCAGCGATTTGCGTTCCCAAAGCGCTATGAGACGTGTCGCTCATGCCGCTAATGTCGCTCAGCGCCAGTTCCACCACATCGTTGGGATCGGTGTCTTGGTCGCCGCTGGGAACAGGCGCTGCCATCCACCGTGACCGTCGCACATCGTCGCTTGCCAGCAAGCCTTCGGCGCGGGCCCAAGGTGCGAGGCGTTCGGCCACTTCCAGCGCTGATTGAATTCTTTCGGCCGGATTTTTTTCCATCATGTCGCCGATCAAGTCGACGAACTCATCGCTGACTTCTTCATTGAATCGCCGCGGATGCCAGGGCGTTTCTTCCAGGTGCCGCTTGGCTTTGCTTTTGGTATTGCCGCCAGGGTAGGGGACTTTGCCCGTCACGGCGTAATACAGCGTACAACCCAAGGAATAAATATCGCTGGCTTGCGTTACATCCAGCGGCGACTTGATCTGTTCGGGTGACAAGTAATCGGCCGTACCGACGATCTTTCCAGCCCGCGGATCGTCTTTGTCATTCCAACAAAAAGCCAGACCGAGGTCCGATACTTTGGCAATTCCATTTGGCGTTACCAAAATATTGCCAGGCTTGATATCGCGGTGAATTAAACTGCGCGAATGAGCATGCGACAATCCTTCGGCCGACTGTTTGATAATACTTGCAGCTTGATGAACCGACAGTTTGCCTCGCGTTCGCACTAAACGGCGCAGGTCCGTACCCGGAACATACTCAACGACCAGAAAATGTACATTGCCACTTTCACCCGCATCAAAAGCGCGAACCAAATTTTGATGGTCCAAGCGAGCTTGAGCGCGGATTTCGCGGCGAAAATTTTCAATTGCTTCGGGAGTTGATTTATTGAGTGGCAATACTTTAACGGCGCACTCTCGGCCCAGCATCTCATGGACGGCTTTAAAGACCTGCCCCATACCACCTTGCCCAATCCAGTCGGTGATGATGTAAGGCCCGAGACGCAAGCGACTGCGGCCGGATAACAACTGTTCCGCTTGGTAAGGTGTGAGCGCTTTATTGGCGATCAGTCGCGAAGCCAACTCTTTGTCCGTGATTTCAGCTCCAGCGCTGATTCGTCCCCGATTAGCTTTCATGATCTCGGCCACAGCGCCTAAGATCTGCTCTTCGGTGATTAAACCACTGGCAATAGCGGCTTCTCGAAATCGCGGGCGCAGCGTGCTCATAAAGGCGCAGTGTGCTCTTAAAATTAGGGTTGTATCAATTGGGCCGTTTGACGGATGTGAGACGGCTAATTCTACGAACGAGGTCAAGTCGCGAGTGAATGCGCTAGTTCAAGCAAATGGGCGCGAGCCAGCGAAATGCAGATCTGCGCTCCACCCTCATAGAAATAGTGGTTTCAAACCAAACCCATGCTATGCTATCTGATCCCAAGCCACTTGCCAACTTTTTGGGGGGGCACATTCCCAAGAAAAGTTGGTTTTTAGTGTCGGATGTTGCAATGTTAACGATTGGCTGTGAAGTCCGATCCCTGCGGGAAAGCGGTGTGGACTGCCGTATTTTCGGTCTCCCCAAATCGGCATCCCCATGGCCGCCAATTGCACCCGGATCTGATGTTTCCGCCCGGTCAACAACTCGATTTCCAATTGCCGCCAGCCGCACCGCCGCCGTAAAGTCCGAAAAGTCAGCCGCGCCTGTTGTACGTCAGGGTCATCTGGCCCGCCAACAAGCATTCTGTGTTGTGCCTCCGATTTGTATAGCCAATGCGACAGCTCACCTTGCACGGGAATTGCGTCCAGGTCCGGAACCAGTGCCCAATAAACCTTGCGGACGCTGCGATTTTGAAACTGTTGATTTAAACGCGCCGCAGCTTTACTGGTACGAGCAAAGACGATTAGTCCAGAAACGCTGCGATCGAGTCGACTGACAATGCCCAAATAGGCCTCGCCCGGCTTGCCGTACTTTTGCTTGATGTAATCTTTGCATTGTTGCCACAGACTCTGCTCGCCGGGCAGACCACCCATCGTGGGAATTCCCGCCAGCTTGTTGACGACCAATAAATGGTTATCTTCGAATAATACGTGCAATGAATCCTCAAGACTTTTCAAAAGGTTGCGTCGTTGAATTGTTCGTGGTCGACGAAATTTCTGCCAACGACAGGTTTGTTACAAATTACCATCGAACTGAAAAATTCACAAATCCACGCCCTTTATCGAAACCTATTTAGAAATGAATGCTGCGGACTTAATAACCAAGGATTCGCCGTTAATCTTGGCCAGCCAATCGCCTCGACGTCGAGAATTGCTCGCCGCGGCGGGTTATGAGTTTGTGGTCCGCCCGCCTAGAGACTCCGTTGAATCGAATTTTCTTGAGTATCGTCCAATTGCGGACTGGATTGAAAAGCTGGCGCAACTCAAAGCGGCAGATGTTGCCCATCAATTCGAACGGGGCTGGATACTGGCCGCTGATACAGTGGCCGTTTGTGATAGCCGGGTGTTGGGCAAGCCGCGCGATCGAGCCGATGCGCGAGCGATGTTGAGGCGATTATCCGGAAGGCAGCACCAAGTCCTGACAGGGATGTGTTTGTGGCATCGTCCCAGCAATCTCCAACAATCGCTTGTCGATGAATCGATTCTAGTGATGGACGAAATTTCCGAGGCAATGTTAGAAGACTATCTCGATACCGAAAAATGGCAAGGCAAGGCCGGTGCGTTCGGCTACCAAGATGGCTGGGATTGGTTGCAGCTTGCCCAAGGCAGTGCCGCTAACGTTGTCGGATTACCCGTGGAGCGGATTCCTCAACTGTTTGAACTTTTGGCAAGCCATCTGCAAAATAACAGTTAGTCGAGCCGTAATTTATTTGATCGAATCGAGAATTTCCTGCCTTCGAGCTTCGACGGGAAACGGGTAGTGAACCCAAAATACTTGTGCTTTGTCGTCCAGCGCCCGGGCCCGTGTCGACGAGGGCAATGGCCCGCGAATGAGTTTATCGAGTCGAGCCAAGTTTCGCTTTTGATCGCGATCCATTTGGTTGATCTCTTGCCGCAACACGTCGACTTGTTGATTGTAGTCCTGTCTCGTTCGCGTACGTTGGTCTTCGAGCGATAGATATTGCCCGTAAGCCGCATTGTATTCATTTCGCAACAGTGCCAAATTTGCTTCGACATTTCGCGCCGAAAAAAATAACTGATCGATGCGGTTAGCATATAAAGCCCGCAAGAAAGGGTCCCGTTCGCGGGCTAATAACGCTTGTTGAACGTGAATGTCTTGATAGATCACCTGCAATTCGATCTGAGCGTTTCCCGCCGAACGATTAATCGCATTGGCTTGTTGTTCCAGCGGCATGATTTGCGAAGAAAGTTCTTGCAAACGCTGTCGGCCTTCGTCTTGGATGCGGTCGAGTTCAGGTTGAGCTTGTTGGCGTCGCGCATCGATGGCTTGATTGGCCGCCTCGATGGTTCGCATTTCGTTGTCGCGAGCGGTCTCGGCCTGTTGGCGAAAGTCTAGTTCGACTTGTTGGCGATCCGTAATCATCGACTGAACCTGATCTCCCAACTGTTGACGTTGCTGTTCAAATACGTCGCGCCAGGGTTCTTCCAATTTCTGTTCGATTTCGGCAACAGTTTGTTGCAGGGTATCTGGATGCGGTGTTTTTCCGGTGGGACCTTGAATGAACCCAATTGCCCGTCCGAGAAACGAATAGAATCGTCGTTTGTGGGCTTCGTCAATCACATCGGATTTAGAAATTAAGCCATTCAGTTTCTGAATACTCACCAAGGCTCGATCGGGGTTTTGCAATACCACTTCCAACCAGGCTTTGGCCATCCAGACGTCGGGATTTTCAGCATCGCGTTCGGCAAGTTGTTCGGCTATCGCCAAACCGTCACGAAATTTCGAATAGTGGAGGCGATGGAGTAAATAAGAATGCAAAACCAGCGTGTCCTGGGCTTGGCTGATCGGTAGCCCGCTAACGTACTCCTCGGCTTTTGTGGAAGCCACGCCTTGTTTTTCCCATAGCGGACCAAGCAATTCACGAGCGACCGTTTTGGCGTCTGGACTTTCTTGAGCAATTGTCAAACGGGTCATGCCCGACCAAAACATTAACAAAACGATCGACACGAGTGTTAATTTCGTTTTGAACGCGCTGCGATATCCGGCAGACCACCGAGAATCGTATCGAATCGAACGCAAAGACCTAGCCATGAAAAACTCCCGCCGTTGGACGCCCCTCTAGACACTAATGATAGGCGTCTTGGTGCGCAAAGGCCAGCGGCGCGTGGCGGTCAACCAGAGCAACCAAGCCGAATTTCCAGCATTTTTGCTGATCGCCAGTGCAGCTGGCGGGGACACCCAGGTCACAACCAACGTTGTGCCAACACCGGCAATCTTCTCATTCCTAATCTCGTCGCGTGCTTAATCTCCGGGCGCGGCTGGCGAACGCAATAATTCCTCAATGGCCTGTTTTAACTTGGCTTCGTTATCTGGCTGGGCACCGACATTTACAAAAGCCACTTTGCCATCCGGACCAATAATCACCGTTGTCGGAAATGATTTAACACTAAATAGTTGAGCGATTTTGCCGTCGTCCAAGCCAACGGGAAAATCCCACTCTTTGACTCGCATAAATTCTGCGACCGTTTCTTGAGCTTCTTCTTGATTGAGCGCCAAGAATACAACTTGGTCCGGTTCAAAGTTTTTTATCACGCTAGTGAGTTTTGGCAATTCAACAATACAAGGCCCGCACCAAGTTGCCCAAAAGTCTAACACGACTACTTTTCCAACAGATTTGCTCAATGTAAAGCTCTCACCCGTCAAAGTAGGCACTTCAAATCCGGGAGAAGATTTGCCGATCAAAGGTGAGTCTTGACCGAACGATCGGTTCGAGGTTTCGGTGGTCGACTCTAACTTAGGAGCAGGTGCAAGTTTGGCAACCCAATCCGAATATTGAGCGTCTTGAGCCTGTGTTGCAAAGCTGCCCCATCTCAATTCATAAATTTCGGAAACAGGAATCGCGCATTTCCCCAAAATTTGCGAATGTCCGGACAAGACGTCGTTTTCCAAGGCGTCCAACGTTAATGTCATTTGTCGACCACCTTTCATTAGCACTTGAACCGTTTGACCGACGGGTTGAATTTGATCCGGAACCTCGGTCGGGGCGGTCGAAGATTCGTCGGGGTGAGGTGCTTCTTCGTTGGCTTCGCTTGCCGTTTCTTGATTCAGTTGACTAATGTCTGGCCAAACGATGGTCGAGATGAGGCCGCGAGGAAATTGTTTGACTTCTTCATTTGATCGCAAATGCAAAAATCGTTCATCGAGTTTCACTACATCACCGCGGAGTAAGTCCGAATTTCGAGCGCAGATGATATTTCGCGGGGCGGAATTCTTTTTCAATCGGGGAATGGTCAACAATAATTCTTTGCGGTTCTGGTCCAAAAACAAATTCCGGCGGTTGGCAAATGTATCTTGAGTAAAATTGGCTAGGTTTTCCGGGTTGGAACCAGCGGAAAACAAAACTCCGCGACCTGTCTCCGAATCGAGTTGCACAGCCTTGGAATACAATTTCCGCCCATTGCAACGAACGACAAATTGACCATTGTCTAAATAGATTTGCACTCGCGCTCGATCGCTCACTTTTGTGCCGGCGTTATTTTGAATTTGGTTCTGATCGGCGACTTGTAAAGTACCCTGGTAACAAATCAAGTTAACTCGAGCATTCTGGTTGGGTTCGGCGAGGTCTTTGACAAAAAGACATAAGGAAAGCGAGGTGTATTCACTAGCGCTGAGCAAAATATCGAACGAAAATGCTCCTGTTTCTAGTAGTGCTGAATGCCCGAGATGACTCATGGCGGGCAAAGCGAACTTGTTGTCTGTAATTAGCCCGTTAGTCTTATCGCGCTGCCCGAAATACCATTTTGGATCGTCGAGTGGAATTGAAATCGCACCTGAAGACATGCCAAAATCGACTCCGCGAAGTTGACTGGTTGCGATCGTTTTGTTTTCGATAAAAGACTCAATTGCCACTAGATCTTCGTAAATACCAACTACATTGGCGGGAATAATATCGCGATTATTGAGAAACAGTGTATCGTGGAAATTGCTGTCCGTTATTTCTTGTTCATTAGGGGGTTCTTGAAGTTTGATCGCCGAATCACCTTGAGCAAAAGGAATTGCTTGACGAGCCCCAGAAATCTGCCAGCGCACAATATCGTCCACAGCGCCGGTCCCGGATTTTAGTGCACCGCGAATCGTTCCGTCTTTTGTCGTTAGAGTGTGCAGCAAGGTTGGTGGTTCGACCTCGGTTTCCGTTGCAACGGGCTCTGCAAAGCGAATATATCGAAGCCCTGTGATCGGCAAATTGATAGGTGAGGCGGCAAAGTTTGTCTGCAGCGATAGTCTTTCTTCGCTGATACTGACTAACTCGCCGGCAATAAACATTCCGGTATGATAATCCACCGCAAACAACTTGCTGTTTCGATTCTCGAGCGGGTTAATCATATAGGCGCCACAGAAATCGTCGGCCGGGATGTCCAACGTTGTTTGTTCGTCGGACGCCACTCTCCAGACCGAGCCGTCGAATGACATTAACTTCGAATTCAAGGACGATCGGCTCAGCGTCTGAATGGAAGGTCGCGTGGCATCAAAACCTGCACTGGAGCGACGGGCTGACAATTCATTGACGATCAATGAGGGGCCTTTGTTCTCGATTAGAATACCTAGCTCAACGTTTGGTGGGTAATCGCCTAATTTTGCGATCGACAGCCGATCGCCGCGTTCGTCAAAAATGACCATTTCATTTTTGAGACGGTCCCAATGAATCAATAATTTCAGCCGTTTTTGTTGTTGATCGATTTTTTCAAGGATAATCTCAAACGAATCTTTGTAGGAAAGCACCAATGAGTCATCCCAGGTCTCAATCCGCGGTAGTTCATCCAGCCGTCTGCGGTTTTTTGGAACTCCAAAAGCGAGAACAAAATCGAGCTTTTTATCCCAGTGTATATCGACGTCGATCAAAGTATTTTCGGGAAACTCGCTCCGTCGATAGAGCATCGAATTCGCATGATTGGCCGCCAATTGTCCCAGCCCATTAATCGCCCAGTCTTTTTTCTGGCCGCCGTCCGCTTGCCAATCATCTAAGTTAAACTCGCCCGTGATTTGGCTTTGTGAATTCGCCAATTGGATAATTGATACAATTTTCGAACGATCAATCGCAACTTCGCCGTAAATTTCGGATTGCATGACCAAGACCGATTCGTCCAGCCGCACGATCGTTCCCAGAATCGAGTTTCGGTCGATCGTTCGCACTTCATATCCCGAATTCACTTGTTGAGGTGTCCCGGGAAAAATGATTTCTTTCAAATAGTTGACATCCAAGTGCAATGGATCGCGGAAAAGTTTATCGGCTTGCCAAACCAACTCTTGATGGGTGCTGGAGATAACCCGTCCTCCCAGACGGTCGTCATTATTCCAGATCAGAACGGCAGAATCGGCGCCAGCAGTGTCCGAATTTGATTGATCGCTGAGTGCAGCGCCAACCCAAGAAACTTTAATGGTTATCAATAAGCACACGACGCACAAAACGGCGAACTGTGAGACTGTACAAATTCGTTGTCTGCTGTGCATGTCAACGTTCATAGATAGGCAGGAATCGGTAATTGAGTGCTAATGCTAACAACGACATCGAGGTACTGTAGGCCGGACCGTGATCGCTTTGGCCAATACGGCCGTCCTCGGCTTGCATCGCTCGCAGTTCACGGATGGTCGCATCATTCCATTTTTTCCAGGAGTCGTAATCGGCTTGAAATAAGGCTTGAGCCTTGTAATACCGTTCATACTCTGGCCAACCGGAATTAATGGGTGTCAACAAGCGATCAGCCAAATAATCCTTAGTTGCCTCCAGTTCTTTCCACTCCTTGCGTTTGCCGATGGAGAAAACCAAACAGGCTATGGCCGAGCGGGCACCGGATTCGCCCAGCCCACCGAGACCGCTATAGCCAACTTCGCCCGATTCGTCGGAAGTCATACTTTTCATATAACCCAACGCGCCGTCGATTGATTCATCGGGTACGTCGATACCTGCATTTCGGGCAGCCAACAATCCCATCAGGACGGCTCCGACAATCGAGGTGTCAGCCGACGGGTCGCCCGGTGAATAACGCCAGCCTTTGTTGGGATTCTTTTGTTGGGAAGTTACTGCCAAACGCACGGCTAAATCCAACGCTTCGGCAATCGTGCGTTTTTTGGAGACGTCGGCATCTTGCGGCCACAACATTTCGTCGTCAACGACCCCATACGCTTCGGCCAAAGCCAACATGCTGAACCCGTGCACATACATATTTCCTGGGATATAACCAGTCTTCGCATTTTGACTTGAAATAATGAATCGCAGGGCGTTGCGGATGTTGCGAGCATAGCGACCAAAATTAGGGTCTTCACCTGTCGACAAAAAAGCCATTACGGATAAAGCGCAGACACCACAAGATTCGTCGCCATGAAAAGCCCCACCTTGGCTCCAACTGCCATTGGCCGATTGCGTTCGCGACAAATAGTCGGCACCTTTTTGATAGATCATACGGACTTCGTTGGGAATGCCAGTTCCCTCGCGCACTTCGAGTTGTTCAAGTTGCGCATGTGCCGGCGAAGCAATGCACATAATCGCACAGCATAAAATCCAAGTGATCCGAATGTTCGACTTCATCACTTGATCTCTTCTGCTTGATGTTCGGGAGCCTCGTCTTCTTGGTTTTCCGACTGTTTCATTGCTTCAACCATTTCTTTCATGGGAGCAATGACAATCTGCAAATAGTTGTATTGAGAATCGTCCAAAATCTTTTTAAGTTCCTTTGAATCAAGACTAGCCACCGTAAACAGGAATTGAAACGACCGATAGATTACCGGCAATTTATCAAATCGATCCAGTTCTTTTTCGACGAGTTCTTTGAAGGGTGTTT